>JBITAF010000057.1:0-3507 GCA_044440025.1 Phycisphaerales bacterium JB060
GCCTCGCGCAGCCACGCGGCCAGCTGCTCGGGCGAGACGGTCGACTCGTAGGCGGGGCTCTCCGTGGCGCTGCTCATGCGTTCTGTTCCATTTCCTGCCACGAGGGCACGGTCGTCGACAGGCACTCGTTCGCACGCTGCACGTCGCGCGCGAGCTGGGCCGTCAGGTGTTCGATCCCCCCGAAGCGGACCTGGTCGCGCAGGCGCGAGACGAAGGCGATCCGCAGCGGCCAGCCGTACTCGGGCTGGTCGCCATCGCGCTGGTAGCCGATCAGGTGCGCCTCGACGCGCCGCTCTTTGCCATCGAACGTCGGGCGCTCGCCGACGTTGACGGCGCAGGGAATAGCCCGCCCATCCTCCAGCGTCGCGATGCACGCGTACACGCCCTCGCCGGGCGGCGTCTGGTCGCTCGCCAGGTTCGCCGTCGGGAAGCCGATCGTCCGCCCGCGCTGGTCGCCGCGTACCACCGTCCCCACCATCTCGTACGCGCGGCCCAGCACGCGCCCGGCGTCGGCCACGCGGCCGTGGGCCAGCAGCCACCGCACCCGGCTGCTGCTGGCGGCCACCACGCTCTGGTCGTTCAGCGAAACCTCGACCGGCTCGACGATCCGCACCGAGAAGCCCCGCGATCGTCCGAGTTCGGCCAGCGTGCGCACGTCCCCGGCCCGCTTCGCGCCAAAACGAAAGTCCGATCCTTCGACGATCGCCGCCGGATGCATCGGCATCAGCACCTCGTCGACGAACCGCTCGGGCGAGAGCCCCAAGAGCTCGCGCGTGGGTTCGAGGCGCAGCACCTCGTCGGCCCCGGCGTCCAGCAACAGGTCGGCCCGGTCCTCGAAATCGGTCAATCGGGGCGGCGCGTGCTCGGGGTCGAGCACGGCCTTGGGCGAGGGCTCGAACGCGAGGGCAATCACCCGCGCGTCCTCGCCGGGGCCTTCGGCGATCGGGCCATGGCCGTCGGCGATCTCCCTGGCCGTCTCGATCAGCTTCCGGTGGCCCCGGTGCACGCCGTCGAACACGCCGATGGCGAGCACGGACCGCTCGCCTGATCGGGTCGTGTTCGGAAGATCGCCGGTATTGTCACCTGGGGGCGGCACGGCGGCATGGTACGGCCCCCACGGGCCGCCAGGCGGGGTTGGCGGTCCGATACCCACGCGCAGGAAGAGTTCATGCGCCCATGGAAGCTCCTTCCAGTCGACTGGAAGCTCCTGCCAGTCGACTCGAAGCTCTTGATAGTCGACTCGGAGCTCTTCCGAGTCGACTGCAAGCTCCTTCCAGTCGACTCGGAACTCCTGCCAGTCGACTGGAAGCTCTTGCCGGTCGACTCGAAGCTCCTTCCAGTCGACTCGCGGCTCTTGCCGGTCGACCGGAAGCCCGTACGCCGCGACCCCGTGGGCTCCCCGTAGCCGCGTGCCGCACCCACGGCCCGCCCGCCATGCCCCGTACAATCACGACCGGCCCCCGCGACGCTCGCGCTACGGGCCCCCCAGCGCACGCCCGACGCCCAGCCCATCCACTGGCGAGGACCATCGAATCCATGGCCATCTTCAGCCGCAAGCAGCCCCGACCCATCACCACCGACGCCGCCCGACCCAGCGGCGCCAATGGCTACGCGACCCCGGACAACGGGCACGCGGGCGACCCGATCAACCCGGCCATCGCCGCCATCGGCTCGGACATGCTCGCCCGCGCCCGCAAGCACCGCGCGGGGCTGCTCAGCAAGAGCTTTTACTCTGATAAGTTGATGGACTGGTCCATGCGCGACCACGGCTTCAAGGTCGAGATGTTCCGCTTCGTCGACACCTTCCCCGTCCTGACAACGAGCGACATGGTGCACGAGCACCTGGTCGATTACCTGGGCCAGGACCACGTCACCATGCCCCCCGGCATGGACCTTGGCCTCAAGGCCGGCTCGCTCGCCAAGGGGCTGATGACGCGCACGATCTCCGGGCAGATCGAGGGCATGGGCAAGAAGTTCATCGCCGGCACCGATGCGCAGAGCGCGCTGCCGGGGCTGAAGAAGCTGTGGGACAACGGCATCGCCTTCAGCGTCGACCTGCTGGGCGAGGCCTGCGTGAGCGACGAAGAGGCCGACGCGTACAAGGCCAAGTACCTGGACCTCATCGAGAACCTGCCCGAGGACGTCGCCGGCTGGAAGAAGAACGACCGCCTGGAGCGCGACCACTTAGGCGGCATCCCGCGCACGAACGTGTCGATCAAGATCAGCTCGCTCAGCGCCAAGGCCGACCCCATCGACACCCAGGGCGCCATCGACGACCTCATGACCCGCCTGACGCCCATCCTCGAGACCGCGCGCGACAAGGGCGTGTTCGTCAACTTCGACATGGAGCATTTTGCTCTCAAGGACCTGACCCTCGAGCTGTTCTTCAAGTGCTGCGAGGCGGTGGACTTCCACGCCGGGCTGGCCATGCAGGCGTACTTGAAGAGTGGCGTGGCCGATGCGCAGAAGGTCAGCGAATGGGCCCAGCGGACCGGGCGCATCGTGACGGTGCGCCTGGTCAAGGGCGCGTACTGGGACAGCGAGACCATCCACGCCGAGCAGGAGGGCTGGCCCTGCCCGGTCTGGAACGCCAAGTGGCAGACCGACCAGTGCTTCGAGGACATGTGCAAGGTGTTCCTCGACCACTGCCCGGTCGCCCCCGAGGCCAGCGGCATGGGCCCGACGCACCTGGACAGCGGCTCGGGCGGCGTGAAGCTCGCCCTTGGAAGCCACAACGTGCGCTCGATCGCCGCGGCCCTGGCCTACAGCGATTCCAAGGGCCTGCCGCGCACCGCCGTCGAGCTGCAGATGCTCCACGGCATGGCCGACCAGCTCAAGCACGCCGCCAGCGACATGCAGCTGCGCATCCGCGAGTACGTGCCCGTGGGCGAGATGATCCCCGGCATGGCCTACCTCGTGCGCCGGCTGCTGGAGAACACCAGCAACGAGAGCTGGCTGAAGGCCGGCTTCCTCGACGAGGCCGACGAGGCGGTGCTGCTGGCGCGCCCCGCGCCCCGCGCCGGCCAGCCGACGGCCATCGACGACCTCTACAAGATGGCCGCCGAGCGCCACGAGCTGAGCAACGCCCACCCGCTCGTCGGCGATGGCCGCCCCTTCACCACCGAGCCCCTGCGGGATTTCTCGAGGAAGGACGTCCGCGAGCGCTTCGCCAAGGCAGTGCAATCGGCCAGCGTCCCCACGGTCGCCAACGACCGCACGCCGCAGCAGGCCAGCGAGATGGTGGCCCGCGCCGAGCGCGCCTTCCACGCCTGGCGCGACGCCGACCCGGTCAAGCGCGCCAACGTCCTCGTCCGCGCCGCCCAGCAGATGCGCGAGCGCCGCGATGAACTCTCCGGCATCATCATCAAGGAGAACGGCAAGGACTGGCGCAACGCCGACGGCGACGTGGCCGAGGCCATCGACTTCTGCGAGTACTACGCCCGCCAATCGGTGGCCCTCTTCGAGCGCCACCGCCTGGGCCGCTTCATCGGCGAGCTCGACGAGACC
>JBITAF010000058.1:0-58559 GCA_044440025.1 Phycisphaerales bacterium JB060
CACCTCCCCCGCTGGGAGCGGGGGAGGGGAAGATGCCCCGGCCCACCCCTGGAGCCGGCCTCACCGCCCGCCGCGTGCTTGATTCGGACCGGGTTTTGGCCTTCAATCCGCCCCCGTTGGCCCGCCCCAGGGCCGCCGGCGGGACCATCGGGCCCAGCGTGGGCCGGATCAGTGCACCAGCCGGCCCGCAGTCGCGGTCGTCGGCCTGATCGCCGGGCGTTTTGGCCCGGCACCCCCGGCGATTCGCCCGGGGGACGGAGATAAGCAGATGGCCAACTACACCGGACCGAAGGTCCGCCTCAGCCGCCGCGTGGGCGTCCCCATCGAAGCGGTCGAGAAGCACACCAGCAACGAGCGCGTCCGCCAGCCGCCGGGCATCCACGGCTTCCGCGGCCGCCGCCCGCGCGATTACGGGATTCGGCTGACCGAGAAGCAGAAGCTCCGCTTCCACTACAACGTGGGCGAGAAGCAGTTCCGCCGCTTCGTGAAGGAGGCCAAGCGGCTCCCCGGGAACAGCGGCGACATGCTGCTGGTGCTCCTGGAGACCCGCCTGGACAACGTCGTGCGCCGCATGGGCATCGCCCGGACCATCTGGTCGGCCCGGCAGATCGTCGCCCACGGGCACATCCTGGTAAACGGCCGCAAGACCGACCGGCCCAGCTTCCACGTCAAGCCGGGCATGGAGATCTCCGTCAAGGAGAAGACCCACAAGCTCTGCCGCGAGAACATGGAGAGCATCCCCGGGCACGAGGTTCCCGGCTGGATCAGCTTCAACCCCAGCGAGCTGAAGGCCAAGGTCGTCGCGGCGCCCAAGGCCGACGAGGTCCCCTTCCGCGTGAACACGAACCTGGTCATCGAGTTCTATCGCTTCTGATCCGCTCGCCTCGAAGGAGCGGCAGGTCCGCCGCGTGGGCACGAGGCCCGCGCGTGCGGACGGCACGGCCGGGGCCGGTCGGTCCGCCGGCGCCCGGCAGCCAAGGGTCTTGAGAATCCACGGGCCGGGGCGGGCACGATGCTCAAGTTCCTGCGCAAGTACAGCAAGTGGCTGCTGATCTTCTTCGGCGTGCTGCTCATGATCGCCTTCACGGCCCCCCAGGCCATCACCCAGCTTGGCAACCGCATGGCCAACCGCGAGGTGGCCACGCTCGGTGGCGCCTCGCTGCGTGTCATGGACATGCAGATGGCCGAGCGGCAGCACGCCATGCTCACCGACCGCGTGCCCCCGCAGCTCATGCCGGCCATCGACCGCGACAACGCGGGGCTGCACTGGCTCATGCTGCGCCGCGAGGCCGAGCGGGCGGGCCTGGTGGGCGTGGCCGCCGATGGGGCCATCTGGGTGGAGGACTTCGCCCCGCAGCTGGCCCGCCAGCAGATCGAGTCCGAGCTCGCCCGGCAGCTCGGCCCGCAGCTGGCCAGCCAGTGGGCCGCCCGGCAGTGGAACAGCATGCCCCCCGAGGAGCGGCAGGCCAGGATCGATCGCATCGCCGGCTTCCTCAGCCAGCCGCCCTCGAACGTGAGCGAGCGCGAGTACCACGAGGCGCTGAGCGTCGCCCGCGGCATCAACCGCCTGACCACCGGCTACTTCGAGAGCGCCCCGCTCAGCGACACCCGGGCCCGGCGCGCCTCGGCCCGGCGGCAGCGGCAGGCGTCGCTCGAGGCGTTCTGGTTCAGCGGCCGCGACCTGGCCCAGTCGGC
This sequence comes from Phycisphaerales bacterium JB060, assembly GCA_044440025.1. GTDB lineage: Bacteria > Planctomycetota > Phycisphaerae > Phycisphaerales > UBA1924 > JAHCJI01. Next base: position 1,696 of record JBITAF010000058.1, read on the forward strand.
CCCCGAGATCGCCGGCGAGCCCACCGAGCAGCAGCTCCGCGAGCACTTCGAGCGTTTCGCGTCCACGCCCCTTGGCGGGGGCGAGGGCGGCGGGGCGTTCGGCATCGGGTACACGCTGCCCGAGCGGCTCAAGATCGAGTACCTCAAGATCGACCGGCAGGCGATCGAGGCCAGCATCACGCCGGACCCCCTCGAGGTGCGCAAGCAGTACCAGGCGACCGTCCGCCAGGCCGAGGCGGCCGGGCAGGAGCCCGAGCCGTTCGACCAGGCCCGCGATCGCATCGAGGATCGCGTCCGGCAGGAGATCGCCGACGACGTGATCAAGACCGCCCAGCAGGCCTTCGTGGGCGCCATGGGCGAGGCGACCAGGTCGCTCGAGTCCGACGGGCCGTACAAGCGGCTTCCGGAAGACTTCGGCATGTCCCGCCCGAGCTTCGAGGACATCGCGCAGAAGATGGTCGAGGCGGTCGAGCTCTCACGATTCCCCAGGACCGAGAGCGGCTCGGTGACCATGCCGACACCCCAGGTCGTCCGGCCCGACGAGTGGTTGTGGCCAGAGGCGATCATGGGGCTGGAGGGCTTCGGCCGGGCGCAGATCAACATCGGCTCGACCCGCGCCCCGGTGGCCCAGGTCGTGTTCGCCGTGCGAGAGCTGCGGCCCGAGATGGGCAGCCGCCTTGCGATCCAGCAGGGGCTTCCGGTCACCGACGTGCCAGCAAACGACATGGCCGGCAACGTGTACTACTACACCGTGCTCGACGTGCGAGAGGAATCTCGACCCGACAGCATGGACGAGATCCGAGACCGGATCGTCAACGACTGGAAGGCCCTCCAGGTGTACGACCGTCTGAGCGAGCAGGCCGATGCGGTGGGCGAGAACGCCGCACAGAACGGCCTGACCGCCGCCGCGGTCGAGTTGGCCGAGTCCCTGGGGTCGGGCGTCGAGGCGCCCGAGATACGAACCGTGCGTGTGACCCCCGAGTCGGTGACCGAGCCGGTGATGTTCCAGCAGCAGGCGCCGCCGGTGCCCGCGCTCAACGCCGATCCGTTCCGCGACGCGGTCATGCGCGTGTTCGAGAGCCTGGATCCGCTCGTCGAGGTCGAACAGACCCCGCGGGCGGAGCGCACCGTGAGCACGCCGATTCCCGGCACGCTCACACTGGGTGTTGGCGTCGTCCAGAGCATCACGCCCCTCACGGCGGAAACCTACCGCATGCAGGCCGACATGCTGGACTTCATCCTCCGTCGCGACGAGTTGCTCGACACGATCAGGGCCAACAACCCATTCTCATTCGCCGCCCTCAGCCAGCGGCTGAACCTGAAGGTCATCGGACGCGAGGGCGAGGACATCAGCAAGGAAGACGCCGGCTGAGACCCCGCATACCGGCGATCATTCGGATCCATCAATCCAGGTATCCGGGTCCAGCAGGTCGGCCCGCGTCATCGAGCGCGGCAGGTCCGCCATCGTGATCGCGTTCTCGATCGTGCAACGGCCCACGGCGGTCCTTCGAAGGGCGGCCAGCGAGCCGCCGGTGCCCAACGCATGCCCCAGATCCCGCGCCAGGCTGCGGATATAGACACCCTTTCCGCATTGGATATCCACATCGACGTACGGCCACTCGTACGCCCGCAGTTCGATGCCGTGGATGCGCACTGGCCGTGCCTCGAGCTCAACCGTCTGCCCCTGCCTGGCCAGGGCGTAGGCCCGGCGCCCCCCTACCTTCATCGCGCTGTACGCGGGCGGCCGCTGCATGACCTCGCCAACAAAGCCCCGGATGGCCTCGCCGATGGACTCGATCGTCGGTGGTGCGGCAACCTCAACCGGCGTGCGTTCCCCTTCAAGGTCGTCGGTGGTGGCGAAGGCCGAGAGATCGATCCTGGCCTCGTACCGCTTCTGGCCCGCCATCACCCGATTGCACAGCGGGGTCGCCTTACCACACAGCACGACAAGCACGCCGCTGGCCAGCGGGTCGAGCGTACCACCGTGGCCAACCTTGACACGCCTGGGGGCGCCGCCGGCCCGCAGGGCCCCGCGAATCCGGGCACACACCGCCATCGAGCTTGGGCCGACGGGCTTGTCGACGATCAGCATTCCGCGGATCGTCGGCGGCTCTGTTGGGGGCTGGTTATACGCGGGGGTGTCTGTCACGGTCAGATGATTGGCCCGGCACGAAGGTCACGATCGGATCGCCTTGGCGACGCGCCCGACCTATCCTGTTGCCCGCTCGCAAGCGGCCCGCGTGGCCGTCGCGACCCCGGAGAGGTGGCTGAGCGGTTTAAGGCGCACGATTGGAATTCGTGTGGGGGCGCAAGCCCCTCGGGGGTTCGAATCCCCCCCTCTCCGCTTTTCTGGCCGTCCTCAAGGGGCGACCGACAATCAGGGTGACAGGATTTGAACCTGCGACTTCCTGCTCCCAAAGCAGGTGCTCTACCAAGCTGAGCTACACCCTGGCCGGGCAACTGTAGCCCGAAGCGCACGATCTGGAACAAGCCCTTCGCCAAAGGAGAACGGCCGGACGCCTCCCTGGTTGCCGTCCGGCCGCTACCCCTTCCTCCCGATTCGTGCCTCGACGCCGGTGGAGGCCCGTCTAGAGCGGCAGCTCATCGAAGAGCAGCACCCTGGGCTTGTCGCCCGCACGGCGGACGTTCGAGCGATCGACCACCATCAGATACCGGCGAGCCACCGAGGGCGTCATTGGGTCGTCAGGCAGGAGGCCCTCGACGTCCTCACGGGCGTAGCCGTGCATGACGAACCAGATGGCGTACACATCGCTGCGCACGGTCACGCTGTTCGCCAGACCGTTGTACAGTGCGAGCTGCTCGTCGTAGTCGTCGGCGATGCCATCATCGAGCATGCCCGACGCCTGATCGACCGCACCACCGGACGCGTATCGCACAGCGTCAACGCCGTCGACGCCCAGTGATCGCTGGTCCTGCCCCAGCCGGCGGATCATGTGCGGGCGTGCGTAGGTGGTTGGTCCAAGGATGGGCCCGCCGGTAGGAAGCGTATCGGCGGCCAGCACCTCCCCCACCGACAACAGGCCGGTGTGCTCGCGCAAGCCGATGATGCCGGTCGTGATCTGTCGGCCGTCCAGATCGGCCGGATCGCTGTCGCCCTGGGCGCTGGGGCCGTAGAACTCGACAACAGAGCCCTCCCGGGGGAGCGCACCGGACTTGTCGCGGTACGAGCGGATCCCCGCCGCCACGTCGGATCGGTAGTCGTGCAGGTTGTTCGTGCCGTCATTGATCCACACCAGCGCGGGATCGAAGGTAGACTCGTAAGTCGGCGTCAGGCCCGGCAGCACGCTCGTGGTCGCCTCGGTGGCGGTGTTGAGATTCACCAGCCCCGCGATGGGGGTCCGGGTGTTCACCGGAGCCTCGATCGTCGTGATATTGCTCGTCACCGCCATCGCATGCGGCACACCAAACCCGCGGCGTTCGTCGCCGGGGCTGAAGTCACCCGAGCCGTCCAGGTCCACGAAGGGAGCCGGGAGATTCAGCGACAGATGGCCGCGATCCAGCAGCGAGAACGTATCGACGGGCAAGCTCGGGTAGCTGACAGGCGCGTTGGCCGGCGGAGCTTGGTCGTAGCCAAGCGCGAGCGTCAGCAGTTCGCCGGTCGTGAACCAGTCCAGTTCGATCGGGTCGACCGAGCCGCCCAGTCGCGGCGGCATCTGCACAGGACCGACAGCGGGAGCGCCCAGGAAGTCGCCAGGTCGCAGCATCCGCGCAGATTGCGACGAGGAGATCTCCAGCCGGCCACGGTTGTCGTTGCGCAACGGGCTGACATAGAGCTCGTCGAAATCCAACCCATCGGGATGCTCGCCTGTCGTCACAGTGACGCGATGGCGGTGCGCCGTGTCGTCGACTTCCAGCACAATGTCGGTGGGAATCTGTGCAGCCGACCCCTTCGTGCCACCAAGGCTGCTGAAGATGTCGATCAACGCCCGCTCGGCCGTACCCAGCTTTCCACCGCCAACGAACTGGCCGCGGTTCATTGAGAAGCCGGATGTCAACGGAGCGGGCAGGTCCAGATCATCGGTTTCGGCCGTATTGAGCGAGTCGCCCACCTCCAGGAAAGGCTTCTCGAGCACGTAGGCAGGGAGCGCCCCGCGGGGCGCGGCAGCCGACCCGGTCGGCCGAGCAATGGTCCCCCACGTCAACACCGAGAAGCCGGTGTTATCCAAAGCCTCGGCGGCCGTGCCCGTATCGGGACCGGCGACCGTCGAGCCCACATCGATCTCCACCCCGGGCGGTCGGCGATCCAGCGTGGGACGCTCGGACAGCGCGACCGGGTCGTACAGCCGGTCGAGCATCACGTCGCTAAACGCGTCGGGGTCACCGCCGACGAGTTCACGATTCAGACGCGTCCACAGCGTCACCTCACGGTTTGCATCAGAGTCGGCGGCAACGCCGCCCGCCGGCCCGGCGAGAAAGTCATCGACCACAGACACGTCCGCGTCGAAGCGGATGGCCTGTTCGTTCGGATCGTCGTTGAAGTGAAGGTTGATCCACGACTCGACATCGCTCTCGCTGACCGGGTAGAACGACGGAGCGGCGCCGGACGCCCGATCGGAAAGGTCGCCGCTGGCATCCTCGGTATCGATGTACAACACCACGCTCTCGCCCGCCGGAATCCGTGTGCCGGCGGGAACCTCCAGGCCATCGGGAAGCTGCGGGCTCGAAACCGGGCCGCCGAGCTCACCAAAGCGAACATAGTACTGATCGTCACGTACCACGATGTCGCTGGTGTAAGGGTTGCTCAACTGCACCGCGAAGACCTGGCCGATGAAGTCGTCGTTGGACGTGCTGGTATCGAAATCGATCGTGATCGGATTCGAGCCCGACCCGCCGGGGCCGAACACACCGCCGCCTCCCGGCCCGGTGGGTGGAACGTACTCGGAATCGCCGAGGGTCGAGTCGCTATAGATGTTGTACAGCGAGACCTGTGTGATGAACGGGTGGACCTCAAGCCCGTACACGTTCATCGCCGCGACCCCATCAGCCTCGGCAAAAGCCGGAGGCAACCGCTCATCGCCGAAGTCCAGCCGGCCGCTGACGCCCGGATTGGTACCGCCCGGCTCGGGCTGGCTCCACCACGGGAACACGTCCTGAACAGAAGGATTGCTTTCCAGCGTAGCACGAACCGAGCCATCGCCGTTCACCAGCAGCGTAAAGGCGCTGGGGATGTCGTCGCCATCGAACATGTCGATCATGTTGGCCGTCGAGTGGGCGGCGGTCCGCAAGGCGAACAACCGGTCGAAGCCATAGAACGTGGAAAGCCACGCGCTCCCAGACGACGACCAGGCGGCAGGCTCACCCGCGGCCGGAATCAGGGAACTCGCGAACGTACGGAACAACGGGTGCGCGTTTCGCTTCAGCCGCTCTTCCACCTCCGCCGTAGCGCCCGTCGTGGGCAGGTCGGTCGGGGCGCCAAGTTCCAGCAGCCGGTAGCCATCCTGCAGCACGGTCGGGTCGGCGTCGCTCGGGTCGAGCGGGATCGTGCTCTCGGGTAGCGACGAGATACTCGTAAAGACATCCAGGGCGCTGGGACCGGAGAACAACACCCGCGAGGGCACCCGGGGAATCCCGCCGCTCAGCGTGGTCAGGTGCTGACGCACACTGGTGTGCCGCAGCGCCATCGCCGCGTCCGGATCCTCAAGGTCGCGCTCGACCTGCAGCGAGCGATTCTCCCGAAGCGGGCTCAGGTTATCAATCGGCGGCCCCATGCGACCACCAACAGCGCGCTCCAGGCTAGATAGGCTCTGTGGGTTGTTGAGTCCCTCGAAGGCGAGCAGGTCGGCCAGGTCCTCGACACCGAAGCCGTACTGCCGATAGATGCCCTCGTTATCGCTGCGAAGCACCCCATCGCCGCTCCGCCGGTCACGCGTGTACTCGTCGCGACGCTCGTCGGCCATCTGTGGATCCAGCCCGGGCGTCAGCGGTCCCGCCGGCGGCTGCTCACCACCTAGTACGCGACGCAACGCCCAGAAACCTTGCTCGCCCAGCGCCTGCGACACACCGAAGTTGTCGTAGTCCTCATAGTTCTGAGCGCCCGATGCAGCTTGCGGGCCCGCATCGGGGAACGTGTTGTGCACGGCCCAACTGTTCTCAAGCGTAAGCAGACGACGAAGATCGATGTCGGCCGGGGAAGCGCCAAGCCGGTTAGCATTCGTCGGCGCGCCCCCATAGCCACCGCTGGTAGGGTCGGGCTGAAGCAGACCACGCGCCGTGTTGACATTCACACGACCGGACAGATCAACAATCCGCGCCGCGACGAACCACCGGAGCTGACCCTCGGTCGGGATGACCGAGCGCGGGATAAACGTGCCCGACGCCCCCGGCACCGTCACGTCCACCAGTTCCTGCCAGCGCGAATCGAAGAACCCATCGCCGTCGGCGTCGGCCCACATGTAGGGCATGTACTTCGGATCGCCCACACCAAAGCCATTGTTGAAGTTCACAGGCCGGAACGATCCGATCTGGAGGCTGTCAAACCGTGACGGCACCGCGGGATCAGCCGGCGCACCGTAGATGAGCGAACTGGTCGGCAGCCCGTTGCTATCGGTCACGAACATCGTGTTCGGATCGCTCATCTGCCCACCGCCGGGCGTACCAATACCCGGCTCCGCATCGAAGTTGCCGCGCAGGTTGAACAGGTTGCTGTACAACCCATTCGGACCGATATTCGAGATCTTCGCCCAATCAACGCGATCGAGATAGGCCGGCGAGTTGAAAGAGTCGCCAGCCCGGCGGATGTATGTCGGCTCGCTCGCGGCCAGCCAAGGGTCGCTCGGACCGAACGGCAAGAGGTCGTTGAAGAAGCCCGCCGACGTCGCCGGCTGGGTCGGATCGTCGCTGGGCCGTAGGGGGGGCAACGAACCCACAGGCGTAAAGGCTCTGCCCAGGTAGGTGAGCTTCGGCTCGGGCGTGCCCGCCACGGGCTGGCCATCGAACGTCCGGTTCGGATCGGTCCGGGGCATGTCGACCGCTTCGGTCATGAACACCGGGCCACCCGCAGGGTCGAAGCCCTCGAAGTACACCGACAGCGCATCATCGCCGACGATGCCAACGAGGTAGTCGCCGATGTGCTGGGCCTGCCGATCAACCTCGGCCGCCCGCGTGGTCGTGCGAGCCGATCGGCGATCACCGCCGCCGATGCTCACGTACGCCACCGTGAGCACGGCCAGCAGTGCCAGCGTTGCCACCACGAGGATCAGCGTCGAGCCGCGCCGAGCGGCGAGATTGCCGCTGGCCGCCCGCAGCGCCCTGGTCGGTCCCATGTTCATTCGCATGCGTCGCATGTCCATTCCCTCCCCGATTCTGCCAAGCCGCCTCGCGGCGGCGCTCTGTCCAGTTATCGCGCCGAACCATCCGGCGTGGGGAAGACAAACTGGAACGTTCGTTCGATCGTCTCATCGCCCGGATCGGTCAGCGTCACCGTGACGCGCACCAGTTCGGGCCAGGGCCAGTCGAGTGTCTCGTCGGCCGCCGCATCGATCGGGTCGCCATCGTTGTCAGGATCGTCGGCGTCGAAGAACGGCAACGTGTAGCCGAAGTACGACACCACCGCATCCGTGCCGCTCCCGCCGATGCCAGTGGTCCGCACGCCGTGGACCACCTCGGGCAGCACCGGGTAGCTACCATACAGGTCGCCCTCGTCAGCGAAGTCGCCCGCGAGTGACTGCCAGATCTCGGTGCCAAGTTGCGGCACCTGCGTGAACTCGCGAGGCGTGTCGCCAACGCCCGCGCCGCCGGCCGGGGCGGGCTGCTCAAGCCGATACGGCACGAAGAACGCACCAGCCAGATCCGACACCACGCCGCGAACGGGATCGTGGTATCGCGGGTACGGATGGATCACAATCTCATCCGGCCCCTGATTGTCGATGTTGATCCCGCGCGTGGCGCCGTGCCAGATCATCTGCCCCTGGTCGTCGGTCTTGCCGAAGCTCCACTCAACGATGAACTCCGAGACCCGAGGGACAAACCCCGAAGACGCCAATGCGTACTGATCGGCCAGCCGGATCGCCCCGCGCGTCGGATTGGTAACCGATTCAGAAAGCGGCGTGTGCATATCCGGGGGAGAAGGCTCATATCGCATGCGGGCGATCTGATCGGGCCCGAGGTTCACCCTGCTGTAGCTTGGCTCCACGCCGGGGTTCACGAAGTCCGACGGATCGAAGTCGATCAGGACCGGATGGCTTGGCGCCGGCATGCCGTCGAGCATCCACGCCTGCTGCACCCCAACCGGCCCCACCACCCGGCTCGGCCCGACATACAGCGAGCAATCGGTCAACAGTTGGAAAGGCGAGACGTACGCGTACTGCAACGGAGACCCACCGGCCACCGCGAGTCCCGCCGACGACTGCACGATGCCGCGGATCTCCTCGAGATTCGTCGTGGCAACGTCGACCAGGCCCGACTCAAACCGCGGGCTCAGGTCCGGGTCCGACACACCGGCCTGCCCGCGAACGGTCTGCACAGGCGGGAACAGGATCGGGCACGGCGAAAAGTCCAGCGCATTGATCGACCGGAAGATGCTCTCGGCCGCGGGCTGCAACCCGACCTGGAGGCGGTTGTCGCGCCAGATCATCGGGTTTGCGTAGGGCCCGGCGGAGAACGGCGCGTCGGTGATGCCGCCGCCAATGCTCACCAGCGCCGTCGAGTGACGCAGCAACGTCCACCCGCTCGCGAGCCGGTTGTCGTTGCCAACCGTGGGCGAGCCCGGCAGATGCCCAGAGGACGTGTCGGGTGCCCGGTTCACCGTTGTCACGTCGGGCCTCGCGTACGAACTCGACACGTCCTCGATGGCTTCCATCCGCTGACCAATGCCATAGTAGATCCGGGCGCTCGAGCCCTCGGGCACGAAACCGGGTACCAGCGGCTCACGGGCCGAGGCGGTCGGCTCATCGATGAAGAACATTAACTCGTCGATTCGACGCGGCCGCCACTCGGTCAGCGGCTGGTCGGCGTACAGCGGGACCGGATTGCCCTCGTCGGCGTACTCGTGGCGGATGATGAGGTACCCGTCGCGAGTCATCGCCTCGAAGTCCTCGCGCATTTGACGCTCGAGCACCGCGGCGTACTGAGTAATCGCGCTCACGCTCCGCCCACGCGACACGGTGTCGCCCACCGACGCGAAGATACTCGCGATGCCAACGGCCACGAAGGCCACCGCCCCCACCGCCACCAGCATCTCGACCAGCGTGAAGCCAGCCGCCCGGCCGCTGGCGCTCGCCAGCGTTCGCGCACGACTCGCCCGATTGGTCCGCATCAGCTTCTTCAAAGCGGCAACCTCCCCGCGCCCGAACCCGAGGGCGACTCAACCTCGCCCGGATCAATCCCCACCCGGAATACGATCACCGTCGCCGGCGGCTGGGGCACGAACACAACCTGGCGGATCTGAGTCCACGCGTCCTCGTCGTCCCACGAGGGTGAGCCAGACGTGGCCGGCACCCACCCGGGCACCGCCTGCCTCACGCGCACCAATGCGAAGTTCGAGCCCGTGTCCAGCACTTCCTCAACCGTGTGCACGTTGCCCAGGTTGTCGACCAACTGCTGGCCGATCTGGCTGGCCAGCCGCAAGCGGTTGTCAAGCGTCACCGTCGCCCCGGGTTCGTTGCCCGAGAGCAGCGTGTCGGCCTCGAGCCGCAGCACGGTGCCACGCGTGCCGTCATACTCGGCCCGCAGTGTCAAGGGTGGCGCGTAGATCTGATTCTGGCCCGTATCCCCACCGGCGCCCGTCAGCACGCCCATCTCGCTGATGCCCACAGGCATGATCGGATTGCCCGAAAATCCCAGCATCAGGCCATAGGCCGTCTGCCCGGGCCGCACGCGGATGCCCGTATCGACACGCCGCACGAATACCGCGACCTCCAACCCGGCGCGCCACTGCTCGGGCGTCGACGCCGTGAGCGTGTAGCCAGAGTCGGCCAGCAGCGCGTACCCCTCAGCCTCGGTCGGCGGCAACCGCCGGGCCACGAAATCCCACACAAACTGCGGCGCGTCCAGGTTCGACGCCGGCGTCGGGTACAGCCGATCGGCCAGCGGAATGCGGGCCGGATCGACCCTTCCCACGGGATCGCCGATGACCAGATGCCCCTCGTCCTCATACAGGCTCGTGTCGATCGAGTTCAGATCCCACGTGTACGTCTCGGACCACGCATCATCCAGCAGCCAGGCGCCAAAGCCGTACTCGCGGCCCGTGCCCGTACCGAGACCGGTGCCCGCCGGCGGCCGGAGGCCAAGGCGAACCAGGTCGGCCCGCGCGGTCAGGTAGGACCTCGCGTCGTTAGCGACAACAATGCCAAGCGTGCGGTCCGACGCCACCCGCTGCTCCCGGATGATGCCGGGGATGAGCGCCCCCAGCCCCAGAAGCCCGAGCGCCAGCACGAAGATCGACATCAGAACCTCGATCAGCGTAAAGGCCGCAAGAGCGCGAACGCGCCGGCGCTGGTACCCAGTGGTGGTCCGCCCACGCATACTCAACTCCCCTCCGTCAGACGGGCAGCCTCAATAGGCTGGCCCAGGTATCGCGACACCAGGAAGATGCGCGCATCCGAGGTATCCGCGGCGGGCAACGCCCCGGCAGTCTGATCGCTCGCTCGCATCCACAGGCCGATCCGCAGATTGATCTCCGCGGGCGTCACCGGGCCGAAGATGCCGTTGTCATACTCGGGCCCCACGACCGTGCCAGCAACCGGCTTGTACAGCGTGTCGGTCATCCGATTCAGCCCGTCCGCACCGATCGCGTTGGCCAGCCGCTTCTCGTTGTACACCGCGACCTGCCCAACCGGCCCAACGAGCACCGTGTCGGTTGCCACGTCCCCCAGAAGCTGCAATCGCTCTGCCCGCGGCAGCGTCGGGTCGGCCAGCACCTTGCGAACGAACCGCCCAAGATTCTCCTCGCGATCGACCCGATACGCGTTCCACGGCGGAGAGCCGGGATCCCGGAACGATAGCGTCGGAGCGGGATCCAGATACAACGCCTTGCTCGTAGCCGAGCTCAGGAATCGCCCAGAGCCACCCTCGAACCGAACCATGAACGACTGCCGATTCTCCCCGTTGTCGCCCGAGCTCTGGTCATAGAACGCCGTCTCGGGGTACACCCATTGCCCCACATCGCGGTCGGCCGCTTGGTAGGTGTCCTCATACCACCCTGCATTGTCGGGCAGCGTGCCGCCGGCCGTCGAGAGCGCCGTCGGCCGCGCATACCCGCGCACCGACCAGTTCCGAGGCAGCACGAACACCTCGACACCCGGCGAGGGCACGAGAATGTCCCGCTGCACCTCGGCGCCGCCCCCCGCATCGTCCCGAATGCTCGCCTCCACCTGGGCGACCACGATCCGCACACGCCCGTCGTCACCCAGCAGGAACACCGCCGCCGCATCGCGACCAGAACCAGCACGCACCGCCGCGTCGCGGGCGCTCTGCAGCGCCGCCTGCACGGCATTGACCGACCCGCTCTGGTTGCTGCTATACGTCAGCGACGCGTACGCCGGGATCGCGATGGCCGCCAGGATCAGGATGACCACGATCACCAGGATCAACTCGACCAGCGTGAAGCCCGCGCCAACGCGAGCCATGTTGGCTCTCGCTCGAAGTCTCATCGCCCCACCTCCACGACGTTGTCCGCGCGGCCCTCGGCCGCGAGTTCGGCATCGCTCTTGCCGCGGCCCAACTCGGCTTCGAGATCCTCAGGCCTCTCGGTCGAAAGATCCCCGAACACACGGTTCGGGCCAGACGCGACGATGGCGTACTCGGCGTCACGCAGCGCGATATTGTCGGCCGGATCGCCCAGCAGCGACGGCACCCGCCGCAGGTCCGTCACGTCAGATGCCGCCGAGGATTCGATCGGCAGCCAGCGGTAATACCGGTACGCCACCCCATTGCGATCACGCAGCTCGAAACGCCCCTCTTCGCGATCGACCTCAACCAGGCGGTCCGAATCGGCGGTGGCATCGAACAGCGGGTCGAACAAACGGCCGCCGGCCTTGCGGAATGTCCCATCACGATCGGGCTCGCGGAAACCAAGCCCGTCCTTGCCGTCATAGTCCGCGTCGAGCACACCGATCAGGTAGTACGGCAGGCTGTACACGCTAAAACGCATATCTTCCATGCCGGCCACGCCGCCCTGCAGAAACTCAACATCCGAGGCAACATCCGATCGGTACACGTCGACGTAGTTGCGACTGCCCGAACTCACCAGCGGCGAAGTTGTGGGCGTGCCTCCGGGATACGTCAACCCGTCCTTCACCAGCGGCGGCGCGAAGCCGAAGTCATTCTTAAACTGCTCCACCGCAATCCGCATCGCGATCACGTTGGCCTGCTCCGCGCCGCTCTGGGCCGAACGCGACACGCGATTCAGCCCCACCAGCAGCAGGCCGATGAGGATCGCGATCACCAGGATCGACACGCCCAGCTCAACGATGGTGAAGCCCGATCGCGACGCGTTCATGCCTGTACGGATCCGTGCTGCCATCGAGCTTCTTCCCTTCATCAGGCCGCGAGCGGCTCGCGGCCCTTCGATCCACCGGGTCGCACGCTCGACCCGCGTTCCCCAAAAACCGCCGGGGCGTGCCGACGCGAAGGCGCCCTCCCCAAGCCGCCCCGCGCCGGCACACTGCCCCGACAGGCTCACAGACCCCCGCCGTTGAGCGATTCGATCATCGCCACCATCGGCAGGAACATCGCGATCACAATGGTGCCCACCATGCCACCGATCAGCACGACCATGATCGGCTCGAGCAGGGACAGCGCGGCCTTCACCGCCACGTCGACCTCCTCGTCGTAGTTGTCGGCAACCTTCATGAGCATCACGTCAAGCTCGCCGGTCTCCTCGCCAACGTCCACCATGTTCACGACGATGGGCTCACAGGTCTTGCTCTCACGCAGCGGCACCGCGAAGCTCTCGCCCTCGCGCACCGCGTCGTGCACCCGCAGCAGCGCCTTCTCGAACACCGCGTTGCCAGACGTGTCAGCCGTGATGCGGATCGCTTCAAGGATCGGCACGCCCGCAGAAATCAGCGTTCCCAGCGTCCGTGTGAACTTCGCCACCGTCGACTTGCGGCTCACCTTGCCGATGACCGGTGTCCACAGCACCATCCTGTCCGTGAGCGCCCGCCCGGGCTTGGCCAGACGAACCAGCTTCCACACGAACGGGATGGCCACCAGCGTGCCAACGAAGATCACCGCGCCGGGCACGACCTGGCCCGGCTGGCGCCCGGCCATCCACATGCTGGTATCGGTCAGCCAGATGGTCAGCCAGGGAAGCTCGACGCCGAAGTCCTCGAAGATCTTCTGGAACTGCGGGATGATGACCACCATGATCATGACCAGGATCACCACCGCCACGAACACGACCACAAGCGGATAGACCAGCGCGCCGCGGATCTGCCGCTTCAGACGCTGGGCCTTCTCCATGAACTCGGCAAGGCGCTGGAGGATGATGTCCAGCACGCCGCCAACCTCGCCGGCCGCGATCATCTTGACATACAGCCGATCGAACGCCTTGGGATGGTTGGCCATCGCCTCGGACAGGCTCGATCCACCCTGCACCTCGTCGGACAGGTCAACCAACACGTTCTTCATCGCGCCGGGCTTGGTTTGGCCCTCGAGGATCTGCAAGCTCCGAAGCAGCGGAAGGCCGGCGTCCTGCAGGGTCGACAACTGACGCGTGAACTGCGTGAGTTGCTTCTTCTTGACCTTGCCGAAGAGCACGATCCCGCCACCGCGCTTCTTCTTGACCGCCGGGCCTTCCGCCCCTTCGGACTTCTTCACCTTCTGCTCACGCACCGACGTGGGATACAGGCTCTGGCTCTTCAGCCGGCCGATCGCCTCCTCATCGGTGTTCGCCTCCAGCGTGCCCTTGCGCATCTTGCCCTGGGCGTCGCGAGCCTCGTACGTGAATGTTGCCATGCCTTCGTACTCCTGATCCGTGACGCGATGCGCCACGGTGAAATCGTAACTCGAACCCCAGGGCCTATTCCTCGACCAGCGTCTCCCGCACAACCTCGTCGATCGAGGTCTGCCCCTCGTAGATCGCCAGCAGCCCACTCTCACGCAGCGAACGCATCCCCCGGCTGCGAGCGTGCTCGCGAACCAGGTTCAGGCTCTCCTCACGCATCACCATGTCGCGAATCTTGTCGTCCATCGTCATGATCTCGAAGAGCGCCATCCGACCCTTGTACCCGCCGTACTCCGCATCGCTCCGAGGCCGATAAAAGGTCTTGCCGGCAACATCGGCCGGACGCAGACCAAGCTCCATCAGTTCTTCCTCGGTCGGCTCATATGCCTCGCGGGCCGAAGGCGCGATCTTGCGCACAAGACGCTGAGCCACGATGCCCTCGATGGTCGCCGTCAGCAGGAAGGGCTCCAGACCAAGATCCACCAGACGCACGATCGAACTCGGCGCGTCGTTGGTGTGCAGCGTGCTCAGCACCAAGTGGCCTGTCAGCGAGGCCTGCACAGCGATTTGCGCCGTCTCAAGGTCACGGATCTCGCCCACCAGGATCACATCTGGGTCCTGACGCAGGAAGCTGCGCAGCGCCTTCGCGAACGTCAGGCCCACATCGTCGTTCACCTGAACCTGGCAGAGACCGTCGATGTCGTACTCGACCGGGTCCTCGCTCGTCAGGATCTTGGTCTCGATGCGGTTCAACTCGGCAAGGGCCGCGTACAGCGTGGTCGTCTTGCCCGAGCCGGTCGGCCCGGTCACCACCACGATGCCGTTGGGCTTCTCGATCAGCGATCGGAACCGAGATAGGTCGTCCTCGCGGAAGCCAATGCGCTCCAGGTTCAGCTCAACGTTCGAACGGTCGAGCACACGCATCACCACGCTCTCGCCGTGCATCGTGGGAAGCACCGCGATACGAAGATCAACCGGCTTGCCGCCCACCTGGAGTTCGATGCGGCCGTCCTGCGGCAGTCGCCGCTCGGCGATGTCCAGGTTAGCCATGACCTTGACGCGGCTGGTGATCGCCGGGCCAAGGTGCTTGGGCGGAGGAACCATCTCATACAGCACGCCGTCGATGCGGTAACGCATCTTGAACTCGTTCTCAAACGGCTCGAAGTGGATGTCGCTGGCCTTCTCCTTGATCGCCTGCAGCAGCACCAGGTTCAGCAGCTTCACCACTTGGTTATCGCTCGCAGCCGACGCGATCGCATCAAGGTCGATCGAATCGCTGCTGTGACCAGCCAGCGCGTCGAACTTGCTGTCCGAAGCCAGGTTGCTGACCACGTCCACCACCGACTCGCTCTTGGTGTAGTGCTTGGCCAGCAGCGCGTCGATCTGGTCGGGATCGGCCACAACCGCCTCGACAGTCATTCCCAACAACAATCGAAGGTCATCAACGGCCCGGAAGTTGTTCGCGCTCTTCATCGCGATCTTCACCCGGCGGGCGGTCCGGTTGTACTCGATAGGCACAATCCCGTACGCACGGGCGCTCTCGGCTGGCACAGAATCGACGGTCGCCTCGTCCAGTTCCTTGCCCGACAGATCGACGTACGCCATCCCCGCCTGGCCCGCAAGCGCGGCCTGAACATCGGCCTCGGTGCAGTACTCCAGCTCGACCAGCACCTCGCCGATCTTCTTCTTCCGGGTCCGCTGGATCGCCAGCGCCTCGTGCACCTGCTCGCGGGACACCTTGCCCATCTTCGTGAGCACGCGGCCGATCTTCCGACCCTTCAGTTCTTCGGGATTTGTTGTGGCCATGCCAAAGTCCTTCGGTAGCCCGACAAATCCGCATATTCGGGCCTACCAGTATCTTCGCCCATTACGCGGAAACGATGCCAGGAACACTCATGATTCTCGTGACAAACTGATACAAGACACATAGATACTTGGCCAATCCAGAACTCCAGATCGACCAAGTACCACTCATATTACGAACACACTACAAGAGGTTCGATCACCCCACGTCGTCCTCATCCAGCTCGGGACGCCCGATCGTCTTGCCCGCCTGGTGGACACGATCACGAAGGGCACCTGGATCCTTGGCCTTATCGACCATCTCCTCAGCACTGATGATGCCCTTGGTGTACAGGTTCCACAGGTGGTCATCAAGCAACTGCATGCCAAACTTGGCACCGGTCTGGATCGACGAATCGATACGGAACGTCTTGCCCTCACGGATCAGGTTCGCGATGGCGGGAGTCACCATCAGGAACTCGTACGCCGCGATCCGCCCCGGCTTATCGACCCGCTTGAGCAACGCCTGGCTCAGCACTGCGATAAGGGCCGTGGAGAGCTGCACTCGGATCTGGTTCTGCTGGCTCACCGGGAAGGCGTCAACCACGCGGTCGATGGTTTTGGCGGCGCCGGTGGTGTGCAGCGTTCCGAACACCAAGTGACCCGTTTCCGCCGCTCGAATGGCCGCCTCAATAGTCTCCAGGTCACGCATCTCGCCGACAAGGATCACGTCCGGGTCCGAACGGAGCACGCGGCGGAGGGCCTCGGCAAAGCTGGGCACGTCGTTGCCAACTTCACGCTGGTTCACCACGCTCTTCTTGTGATAGTGGAAGTACTCAATGGGGTCTTCCATCGTCACGATGTGGCGGTCGTAGTACGTGTTCACGTAGTCCAGCACCGTCGCCAGGCTCGTGGTCTTGCCAGAGCCGGTCGGCCCGGTCACCAGGAACAACCCGCGGGGACGCCGGCTGAGATCGCGGACGGCCTCGGGCAGGCCAATCTGCTCGAAGGTCAGCAACTCGTTGGGAATGAGGCGGAGCACCAAGGCCAGGTCGCCGCGCTGCTTGAAGATCGAGACGCGGAAGCGGGCGGCGTCGCCGTAGCCGAACCCGAAGTCCGTGCCACCCATCTCGTTGATTTCCTGCTGGTTCCGCTCGGGGGTGATCGACTTCATAAGCGAGACCATGTCGTCCGAATCCAGGACCTTGGTCTCCAGGTTCTTCAGGCCACCGTGCAGGCGGACGGTCGGCTTGCGTCCCACCGTGAGGTGAAGGTCGCTGGCGCCGGTGCGTACCACGGTGTCGAGCAGTCGGTCAATCTGGACGGTCGCGCCCCCGCTGGAGCTACTTCCCGAATCGTCGTGCGAGGCCATCGCGGTCTCCTCATAATCAGACAAACCGCCCGTCGGGGCGGCTCACGTGTGTGTGGTTACTCGGCGGTCTGGGTCACGCGGGCCACCTCGTCGGGCGTGGTCTGCCCGCTCAGGACCTTCCGCTTGCCGTCTTCGGTCAGGGTCTTCATGCCGCTCTTGAGCGCGGCGACGCGGAGCTCGGCCACCGGCGCCTTGCGAAAGGCCATCTCTCGGATGTCGCTGTTCATCAGCATCATCTCAAAGATCGCCTTGCGGCCCTTGTATCCATTGGGCGCTTCAGGGGCAGAGCCGGGCTTGTACACCTTGCCCTCCCACTCCCCGGACTTGATGCCGCACAGGTGCAGGAACTTGGGGTCGGGGTTCTCGTCGAGCACCTTGCTGGGCTGGTGCAGCATGCGGATGAGCCGCTGGGCCATGACCGCCTGGATCGAACTGGCCACGAGGAAGGGCTTAATGCCCATGTCGATCAGGCGCGTGATGGCGCTGGGCGCGTCGTTGGTGTGCAGCGTGCTGAACACCAGGTGGCCGGTCAACGCCGCCTGGATGGCGATCTCGCCTACCTCACGGTCACGAATCTCACCCACCAGGATGATGTTGGGGGCCTGGCGGAGCATGCTCCGCAGGATCGCCGGGAACGTCAGCCCGATGGAGTCGCGCACCTGGCACTGGTTGATGCCGTCGAAGTTGTACTCCACCGGATCCTCGGCCGTGATGATCTTGCGATCCGGACGGTTGAGCACATCCAGCGCCGAGTACAGCGTGGTGGTCTTGCCCGAACCGGTAGGCCCGGTCACCAGGAAGATGCCATTGGGCCGGCGGATGATCTTGTTAAAGACGTCGAGATTGTCCTGCTCGAAGCCCAGATTCACCAGACCGATGCGCACCGCGTCGGGACGCAGGATACGAAGCACCACGCTCTCCCCGTGATATGTCGGGCATGCCGAGACGCGGAAGTCGATGTCCGTCTCATCGACGGGCAGCTTGATGCGGCCGTCCTGGGGAACGCGCTTCTCGGCGATGTTCATGCCGGCGCTCAGCTTCACACGGCTGAGCAGCGAGTTCTGCATGCGCTTGGGCAGGTTGTCGCGCTCCACGCACACACCGTCGATGCGGTAGCGCAGACGCACGCGATCACCCATCGGCTCGATGTGCACGTCGCTGGCACGCATCCGGACTGCCTCGCTCAGGATGCGGTTCACGAGTTTGACGATCGGGGCATCCTCGGACGCGACATCGATCGATTTGTCCACCGAGCGGTCCACCGAGCGGTCGATCGAGGCGGTGACCAGCCCCTTCTCGCCGGGCTTGCCCTCCTGCTGCTGCTGTGCGGGGGCGGCCTGCGACTGACCATTCTCGGCTCCGCCCTCGAGGAAGGCGCGGATAGCCGTCTTGCTGGCCAGCAGCGGGTCGATCTCCAGATTCAGACGGAACCGCAGCATGTCCTGGAGTTCCAGATCCATCGGATCCGACACGATGAGCTTCAGGCGACCGCCGTCTTTGGAGACAGGCAGAACCATGTGCTTGCGAACGATCTCCTTGGGGATCAGGTCGACCTGCACGGTCTGCTTGGTCTCGGGGTCGTTGGGGTCAACGTACGGCACGCCGTACTGCTCGGCGAGTGCCTTGGCGACTTGCTCATCGCTGGCAAAGCCAGCCTCGACCAGCGCCTGCCCTATCCGGCGGCGCGAGCCCTTCGCGATGCCGACGGCCTTGTCCATGTCCTCCTGGCTGACCACGCCCTGGCCTACCAGTATCTCACCGAGCTTCTTGCGATTTCGTGCCATAACGCCGATGTGCCCCGATCTTTGCCTCGAACTCGAGCGGACTTTGCACGCGTCCGCCGAGGTGCTAAGTCTGCGATAGCCCCGCGCGAACCGACAGGCCCGGCGGCGATTCTGGACAGCGTACGCTCCCGGGAAGCCCTGAGGGCGGCCCCGGGCGACTTTGCCCAACCCTCACCATGGCCAGACCTAGGGTTGGCAAACCTCCCCGGAACAGCCTGGTTCGAGCCCTCATGCCCAATCGCGCTCCAACGAACCCACACGCCCGATCGGTGCCCTCGGTGCTGATCGCCGCCGGCCCAACGCACGAGCCAGTTGACGCCGTTCGCTACATCGCGAACCGATCGTCGGGTCGGCTGGGACTGGCCTTGGCCGACGCCGCCCGCCAACGCCACTGCCCAACGACGCTCTTGATAGGCCCCGGCGTGATTCCGCACACGGACCATACAACCGCCCGAACACGGCCGGCGAACGCCGACCCCGGGCAGGCTCCAGATTCGGCCGCCACCGTCCGCCGGTTCCGTACATCGGCGGACCTGGAGGTGTTGCTTCTCGAGGAATCCGCCGCGTGCGACGTGCTGATCATGGCCGCCGCGGTCGCCGACTATCGGCCGGCGACGGTCCACGCCGGGAAGCTACCACGCACCGGGGATTCCCTGTCAATCGAGCTGGAGCCCGTGCCCGATCTCCTGGCGATGGCAACCAAAACAATGAAACCCGGTGGGATCGCAATCGGGTTTGCTCTAGAGGAAAACTCCGGCTCACATGAACGCTCGATCGACAAGATGGCCCGTAAAGCCTGCCACGCCATTGTTCTGAATCCACTGGCCACGATGGACTCCGCGGCCATCGACGCCACAATCCTCTTTGCCGATGGATCCCCGCCGCTGGCACCCGGCCCGCTCTCGAAAGAAGCTTTCGCCCATCGGCTGATCGAGGTCGCCCTGGATCTGTGGGCGCCGGCCCGAGGAACCGAATCTTGAGCCCCGCACCCCGCAAGCAATCGGGTAAACCCCAACACAAGCCCAAGCGAAAGCCCGCACGTTCGGATCGCTCCCAGCACGTGGAGTTCCGACCCCGTCAGCACACCCGCGGATCAAACCCCGCCTCCAAGGGGCCGGCCACTCGCCCCACCATCCTGGGCGAGCACGAGGGCGTCGTGGTCGTCGAGAAACCGCCGGGCATCGTGACAGCCGACAAGGACCCCAACCGCGACTCGGTGCTCGCCCACGTCAAACGATGGTTGAAGAACACGCGGCCCGATGCGCGGGTGTGGGTCGTGCACCGCCTCGACAAGGATGCCAGCGGGCTGCTGCTGTTCGCCACGACACCCGAGGTCTACGGCTGGCTCAAGGAAGATCTGCGGGCCCACCGCGTGGAGCGGGAGTACACCGCCGTGGTGCGGGGTGTACCGGACTGGCAGGGCGAGTACACGCTGGCCGACCGGGTGCTCGATGGGCCCGAGCATCGCACGGTGCTGGTGGCCCCGCCGACATCCACGACCGCGCGCAACGCCGTGACGCACGCGCGGGTGCTGGAGCGGGGCAAGGGGCGCGCCATGGTGGCGCTGCGACTGGAAACCGGTCGCCGACATCAGCTCCGGGTACAGCTTGCGCACGCGGGCCACGCCATCTTGGGCGATCGGCTCTACGGGCCCGAGCCCACACCAGTGGACAAGAAGAACAAGAACCTGCGGCTGTGCCTGCACGCCAGCAAGCTGACACTGCACCACCCGGGAACGGGCCAGAAGCTGGTGTTCGAGTCTCCCCCCCCACCGCGGTTCTTCACGCTGGTGGGCAAGAAGGCGCCCGAGAAGTCGATCGAGAAGCCCACCGATACCAGCGCGAAGCCCCAGCAGACCACGAGCAAGGGCTGGGACCACGTCGCCGCGTGGTATGACAAGCTCGTAGGCGAGGGCCAGAGCGACCACCACTCCGCGGTGATCATCCCGGGCACGCTTCGGCTGCTGGACCTGCGCGAGGGAGAGCAACTGCTCGACGTGGCGTGCGGCGAGGGCGTGCTGGCCCGGGCAGCCGCACAGCTCGGGGCGCGAGTGTCGGGCGTGGATGCCTCGGGCCGGCTGATCGAAGCCGCCGAGAAGCGGGCGGGCAGGAATGAACGCTATACGACTGGCGACGCGCGCCAGCTCGAGGCACTTGGCCTGGAACGCGAGTACGACGCGGCCGCGTGCATCATGGCGCTCATGAACATCGACACCATCGAGGCCGTGTTCCGCGGCATCGCGGGGGCACTCAAGCCCGGCGGGCGGTTCGTGGCGGTGGTCCTGCACCCGGCCTTCCGCGCACCCGGCCAGACGAGTTGGGAGTGGGACGAGCAGGAAACCCAGGGCCCGGGACGATCTCCCAGGAGCGAGCAGCGGCAGTATCGGCGGGTAGACGGATACCTCACGCCGTATGCCCACCCGATTGTGATGAACCCGGGCGCCGCAGCTCGCGGGCGAAAACCCGTGACCACCACAACCCACCATCGCCCGCTCCAGACCTACACCGCGGCGTTGGCGCGGTGCGGGTTCGTGATCGAGGCCATCGAAGAATGGCCCAGCCAGCGGCAGAGCGAGCCCGGCCCCCGGGCCGACGAGGAGAATCGTGCCCGCCGTGAGATCCCGCTCTTCCTGTCGTGGCGGGCCCGACTGGCACCCGAGGCGGCCGATCAGTAGCCGTAGTCGTAATCGGAGTACTCAGACTTCGTCTCGTTAAATGCGCCGCGCTGGATGAGCGTGGCGGTCACGAGCGGTGCCCCCACGACCACGAGCACCAGCAGGGACGGCGCCCACCAGCTCCTGAGCCTTGGCAGGATGAGCGCGACGATGCCGCAGCCCAGGGCCGCGAGCAGCAGCATGGCGATCGACCACTCGGTGAGCAGCGGCGAGCCCAGTGTCCGGCCCAGCAGCATCCACGCGCCGATGGCGAGCGTCACCAGCACGCCCACCCCGCGGAGCACGACGTGCCCGGCCGAGTACGCCAGCAGTGCCAGCGCCAGAGCGCCGGACACGAGCACCGCCTGCACAAGGCCCGACTGCTGAGATGACACGCTGATTCCAAAATGGAAGATGATCGCCGGCACCGCCCCGAGCACGACCGCCAGCGCCACCAGGGGCAATGGCCGGACCAGCATCGCCCGGTCGAGATTGCAGATTCGATCGATCAGCACCTGTACGAGGAATGCCGACAAGCCAATGGCCGGGGTATCGAGTAACATATCGAGGACGAGGTTTTCTGTGAAATGCAGAGGCTCGCGAACGCCGTAGCTAATGCCCGCCGCCCCCAACAGGCAGATGGGCAGAGAGAACCACCACCGCGCCGGGCCAGCCACCACCAAGGCGGCCGCGATGGCTCCCAGGCCGACCAGGGCCGGCGTGCGCAGGTTCACGTTCTGGGGCCACCAGCCGTCGTAGGACTCGACCAACCGCATCGACCACACGACCCCTGACCCAACAATAAGCGTCGCGAGCAGCGCAACGAGCCGCTCAGTAAGCCCGTGCGGCCGGACGGTCCGGCGGAGTTCGAGATATCGAGGAGGAAGCGGGCCACGCCGCAGGGCGATCGCCAAGCCCGCGAGGACAAGCGTGAGCGTGGCGATCACCCCGGGCACGACACCGCCGAAAATGGCGGCGTGGATGCGGGGATCCATCGGGTTACTCGGCCGCGGTTTCGATGAAGATGATCAGGTCGACCTGGTCGCCCAGTCCACCATTGTCGATCGACGTGGTCATGCCAAAGTCGCTGCGCTTGAAGCTCATGGTGGCCTCGTAGCCCAGGATGCGGTTGCCGCGTGCCTGCCCCTCGCCGGTGCGCGTGATCGTTGCCGACACGGGGAGTGTCTTGCCAAGCAGCGTGAGCTCGCCGTCGACAGTCACCGAATCATCCCCGCTGGCCTTGCCTCCGGTGGCCTTGAAGGTACTGGTGGGGAACTGCCGGGCGTTGAAGTAGTCGGCGCTGCGCAGGTGCTCGTCGCGGCCGTTGCTGCCCGTCCAGACGCTGTCGATGTTGATGGTGACGTCGACCTCGGTGTCCCCGGGGTTCTTGGGGTCCACCACCAGCGTGCCCTCGACATCGGAGAACATACCGCGGAACGGCGCTGCGCCGATGTGCATAATGCGGAAGACCACACCCGAGTGGACGCTGTCGATCTCGCCGGCGGCCAGCCCGCCGGTAGAGAAGGACACAGGTGACGCGCTCGGGGCGCTCGCATCGGCGGGGGCCGAACTGGTGAATGTCGAGACGGCCAAGGCGCCGGCGGCACCCAGTGCGATCAGGCCGCCGCTGGTGAGAATCCTGCTGATGTTCATGTGATCGTCCTTCGTATGGTGGTGCTGAGCTACGGGAAACCGTGGAACCCGGATCTTATTTGGCGTATTCCGGCTCATTGCCCGGTTTCCACTTGATCGAGCATCCGACGCTGGGCTTCTGAGGCCATTCGATCAGTTCGCCGTTCATGACCGCCTCGATGGCCATCCGCAGGTCGCGGCCGGTGACCGGCTCGTCGGTGCCCGGACGGCTGTCATCAAGCTGGCCTCGATAGGCCAGCTCGAAGTTCGCATCGAAGACGAAGAAGTCGGGTGTGCAGGCGGCGTGATAGGCCTTGGCCACCGACTGGTCGGCGTCATAGAGGTAGGGGAAGGTAAAGCCCTGTTCTCGGGCGACCTCGGCCATCCGTTCGGGGGCGTCGTCGGGGTGGGTGTCCACGTCGTTGGGCATGATCGCCACGAAGGCCAGACCCTTCTGACGGCAGTCGCGACCGAGGCGGCCGATCTCGTCCATGATATGTTTCACGAACGGACAGTGGTTGCAGATGAAGGCCACCACAAGCACCTTTGCACCCTGAAAGCCCTCCAGATCGATGACAGTGCCGGGAGGGGTTTGGCCCGAATAGTCCAGCAGGGAGAAGTCCGGGGCCTTGGAGCCAAGGGGCAGCATCGTCGATTCAACCGGGGGCATGGATGTCTCCTTCACGGCGGTGCGAGCGGTCGAGAGGCAGGGTATCACCCAGACCCCGGCGGCCGATTGGCCCCGAGCGATCGCAAAGCCGATGGCTATACTTTGCCTCGGCACCGTGGTCCGAGTGTGCCGACGCGGGCAATCCCGAATCCTTGAGCCGTCCGATTTTCGTTTTGGGACCGGCCTGTGATTGGGGAGCCGGCGATTTTTGATTCCGGGGCGGCTGTTCAGCCCCCATCCAAGAAGCGCCCTTGGCGGGGCACCCCTGAGGCCGGCATGTGCCGCCCGCGGGGTTCGGGCCTTGCTCTCGCCGGTGCCGCTGCAAGAAAGGCTCTCCCGATGGCTGAGAACACCGAGAACACCCTGGTCAAGGATCTTATTGAAGCGGGCATCCACTTCGGCCAGCGCTCCAGCGCGTGGAACCCGAAGATGAACCGCTACATCTATGACCGCCGCAACGGCCTGCACATCATCGACATCAAGGAGACCGTCAAGGGCCTGCTCCTGGCCAAGCGGTTCCTGGCTAAGACGGTGTCCGAGGGCAAGGACGTGTGCTTCGTGGGCACCAAACGTCAGGCCAAGGACATCCTCGAGGAGCGGGCCAAGGACGTGGGCATGCACTGCGTCACGGAGCGCTGGCTCGGTGGCATGCTGACCAACTTCCGCACCATCCGCACACGGCTGAAGCGGCTCGAGGAACTCGAAGCTATCGAGCAGGAAGACAACTTCGCCAGCTATTCGAAGAAGATGGAGAGCCAACTCCGACGCGAGATGACCAAGATCCGCCGTAACCTCGACGGCGTGCGCACGATGGACAAGCTGCCCGGCGCCCTGATGATCATCGACGTGAAGCGTGAGATGACCGCCATCCGCGAGGCCCGTAAGCTGGGCATCCCCACCATCGCGCTCATCGACACCGACGGCGATCCGGACGTGGTGGACATTCCCATCCCCGGCAACGACGACAGCATGCGGTCGATCGACGTGATCATTCGCGAGCTGTGCAAGGCCGTGGCCGAGGGCAAGCAGGGCCGCGGCGCGAGCGAGGCGGCCAGGGACAAGGACGAGGCCGCCGGCGAGCAGCCCCGCCGCCGCAGCCGTCGGGCCCAATACACGGCCGACGCCCCCACGCCCGCGCCCGAGGGAGAGGCCGACCAGCCCGCCGCCGCCGCGTCGGATAGCTGAGCGACTCTTCCCCATTCTGACCTGAGACACGAACACACACGACACCCGCCGGCCCTCTCCCCAGGGCAGGCATACCGAGCCGGAGAAGACAGAGCATGGCACAAGTCGAAGTGAGCGCGAAGGACGTCATGAAGCTGCGTCAGAAGACGGGCCTCTCGATGATGGAGTGCAAGAAGGCCCTGACCGAGGCCGGCGGCGACCAGGAAGCGGCCGAGGAACTGCTGCGTAAGAAGCTCAAGGGCAAGATGGAGACGCGCACCGACCGCGCCGCGGGCGAGGGCCGCATCGGCGTGGCAATCGACGGCGACAAGGCCGCCATCGTGGAACTGCGGGCCGAGACGGACTTCACCGCCAAGAACGAGAAGTTCGTGGAGATGACCCAGAACATCGCCAACTCGGCCAAGGACGCGCCCGCGGGCGACGTCTCACTGCCAGAGTCGGCCGCCGGTACGCTTGATGAGATCCGCATCACCACGGGCGAGAACATCAGCTTCGCCCGCGGCAAGGCCCTCCAGGGCGGCAAGTTCGCCAGCTACGTGCACCACGACGGCAAGACCGGCGTCCTGCTGCAGGCCGAGGGCGACGTCGACGACGCCACCCTGAAGGACATCTGCATGCACATCGTTGCGGCGGTGCCCACCCCAGCGGGCGTCAACCCCGAGGACGTGCCCCAGGACCTGATCGAGAAGGAGCGCAAGTTCCGCCTCGAGCAGGCGATGGAGAGCGGCAAGCCCCAGGAAATCGCCGAGAAGATGGTCGAGGGCGGCATGCGCAAGTTCTTCGAGACCGTCGCCTTGGTCGAGCAGCCTTTCGTGAAGGACCCCAGCACCAAGATCAAGGACTTGGTGGGCTCCAAGGGCAAACTGGTCCACTTTGAGCGATGGGTCGTCGGCGAGACCGCCGAGGGCTGAGCCGATCCTACCATCGGGCCGCATGGCCAACACACACAACGAGCAGTACACCATCCGGGCCAAGGTCTTCGACCTTGTCCCGCAGTTTTTTATTACCGACCACGAGGGCCAGATGGTCGGCTATTGCCGACAGAAGCTCTTCAAGTTCAAAGAGGAGATCATCCTCTATACAGACCGCACCCGCGAGACCGAACTGCTGCGCATCAAGGCCCGGCAGGTCATCGACTTCGGCGCGACCTACGACATCAAGCTGCCCAGCGGCCAAGCTATCGGCTCACTCCGCCGCAAGGGGCTCAAGAGCACATTCGTGCGCGACGAGTGGATGGTGTTCGAGGAGCACGGCACCCAGATCGGCACGCTCCAGGAAGACTCCACGATGCGGGCCCTGCTGCGGCGGACCATCGAGGCCGCGTCCATGTTCATGCCCCAGAAGTTCCATCTGCGCGACACGACCGGACAGGAAGTAGCAATCTTTCGCCAGCACTTCAACCCGCTGGTCTTCAAGATGGGCGTGGCCGTCATCGCCGAGCACGAGCAACTCGACGACCTGATGCTCATCGGCATTGGCGTTCTGACCGCCATCATCGAAGGACGCCAGCGCGACTGAGCGTTAGGCCTGCCTGCCGACGAGGACGGCCAGCAGGGTGAGATCGGCGGGCGTAACGCCCTCGAGCCTCGAGGCCTGACCGAACGTGGCGGGGCGGAAGCGGTCGAGCGACTGGCGGGCCTCGGTGCGCAGGCTGGTCATAGCCTTATAATCCACGTGCGTGGGGATGCGCCGGCGCTCCATCTCGCGCTGCCGCTTCACCTCGCCCGCCTGCCGCTTGATATACGGCTCGTACCGATGCTCGGCCGCCACCATCCGGAGCACGCGAGAATCAAACGACCGCGCGGCCTGGGCCACCACGTCCCGTTCGAACCGCGCGTCGTCGTATTGCGGCCATCGCAAGGCGTGGGCCATCGGGTGGCCGTCGACCCGCGCCGCTGCCACCGCCGTCCGCAGCACTTCGGTCTCGCGCGTCCTGGTCTCGTACGCCACCGAACGCTGCCGGCCGATGTCCGTCGCGCCGAGCAGCCCGAGTTCGATCGCTTTTGGTGTCAGGCGCTCCACCGCGTTATCACTCCGCAGCAGCAGCCGATGCTCGGCACGGCTGGTGAACATGCGATAGGGCTCCACTGGTGTACGGGTCACCAGATCGTCCATGAGAACGCCAATGTACGCCTCGTCGCGTCCGAGCACGAAGTTCACCTCGCGCCCGCTGGCAAGCAGCGCCGCGTTGACGCCGGCTACCAGGCCCTGAGCCGCCGCCTCCTCGTAGCCGCTGGTGCCGTTGATCTGTCCGGCCAGGAACAGCCCCTCGTACCGCTTCGTGCGGCCAGTGGCCTCGATCTGGTGCGGCCGGACCATGTCATACTCGACGGCGTAACCCCATCGGTAGACGTGGGCGTTCTCGCAGCCAGGCATGGTGCGCACGACCACTTCCTGCACGTCGGCGGGCAGGCTGGTGGCGATGCCGTTGCAGTAAACCCAGTCGCTCTCGAGGCTCTCGGGCTCGAGGAACACCGTGTGGGATGTCCGCTCGGCGAAACGGTGCACCTTGTCCTCGATGCTCGGGCAGTATCGCGGGCCAGGGGCCAGGTCTCCTCGGAACATCGGGGCCCGGTGCAGGTTCTGCCGGACGAACTCGTGTGCCTCGGGGGCGGTGCTGGTCTTCTTGCAAGGCGTGGGCGTCAAGACCGGGAATCGCGGCGCGGCCACCTCACCGACGCTCCAGCCGCCGGCCTGACCGGGCAGGGGCGTCAGTGCGCTGAACGGTTCGGGCGTCTTGTCAGGTGGCTGCTCTTCCAAGCGGCCCCACTCGATCGTCGACTTCTTCAGCCGCGGCGGCGTGCCGGTGCGAAGCCGTCCCAGCTCGAAGCCCAGCCGCGCCAGCTCGGCCGAGATGCCCACCGAAGGGCCCTCGCCGTGCCGTCCGCCGGAAGACTTTTCCTCGCCCGTGTGCATGAGCCCGCGCATGAACGTGCCGGTAGTCAAGACAACAGCGCCGCCGCGCAGCTCGGCGGGAAACTCGCGGTTGTCGCCCGTGCCCGGCCCGAGCCGCACCCCCACCACCCGGTCGCCCTCGAGCACGAATCGCTCGACGGCGGCCTCGATAATCTCGATCTCGGGGCGGGCGTCCAACATCGCGCGGATGGCCCGCGGGTAGGCCAGCTTGTCGCTCTGGGTGCGCGGGCCGCGGACGGCCGGCCCTCGGCTGCGGTTGAGCAGGGCGAAGTTGATTCCCGTAGCGTCGGCGGCCAGGCCCATGAGCCCGCCCAGGGCGTCGATCTCGTTGACCAGTTGGCCCTTGGCGAGCCCGCCGATGGCCGGGTTGCAGCTCATCGCCCCGATGGTGTCGGCGCGCAGGGTCACCATGGCAACGGTGCGGTTGCCACCAAGCAGATTGGCGGCGGCCCACGCGGCCTCTGCGCCGGCGTGCCCGCCACCAATCACGATGACCTGTAATCCAAGGCTCTTCGACAGCGTCGTCATCGAGCGAAGTGTAGAAGCCGGTCGGTCAGACCGTGCTGGTGTCCTGCTCGGCACAATCGGTCGCCTCGGCCACACCCACAGCGACGGCCATCTTGACCAGGCAAGGCAGAGTCTTGGCCCGCATCTTGCTCATGACACGGGAGCGGTGGACCTCGATGGTCTTCTCGCTCAGGCCCAGCTTGGCGGCCACCTGCTTGTTGGCATAGCCATCCACCACCAACTCCATCACCTCACGCTCGCGAGGCGTGAGCTTCTCGAGCCGGCCGTGGATGCCCGCCACACTGGCGGCCTTCGAGCGCCGCTCCTGGTCCACCTCGATGGCCCGGGAGATCTGCTCGAGCAACTCCTGATCGCGGAAGGGCTTCTCGAGGAAGTCAATCGCCCCACGCTTGAGGGCCTGCACGGCCATGGGCACATCACCGTGCCCGCTGATCATGATGATGGGCAGCTTCACGCCGCGGCCCTTGAGCGTGTCCAGCAGTTCCATGCCGCTGGTGCCGGGCATGCGCACGTCCAGCACGAGGCAGCCGGGGACATCGCCGGTGAACTCCTCGAGGAACGCGTCGGCGTTAGAGAACGGCTCGACCTGTAGGCCGATCGATTCAATAAGCCAACGCAGCGAATCACGCATCGACGGATCGTCGTCAACCACGAAAACAGTGGCCGACTTGGTCGTCTGATTTTCTTCAGTATGAACCTGGCTCATGCGACGCCTCCTTGGTACTTGGATTGAGTAAATCGGGGCGCGGGTCGCACCCACTGGCCGTGCGATCGCGCTGCAACCCCCGCGCGTGCGGCAACGCGGGAAGCCTGAGCTCGAACACGGCCCCGCCACCGGGCGCATTGCGGGCGGTCAGCCGCCCGCCGTGCACCTCGGCGATCGTTTTGCTGATGGACAGGCCCAGGCCCATCCCCTTGCTTTTCGTTGAGAAAAATGGCTCGAACAGCCGGCCCTCGACACCGTCGGGCAGCCCCCTGCCATTGTCCCTGACAGCAAGGCACACCTTTCCGTCCTCGGCAAGATACGTGCTCACCTGAACGTGCGGCGGGGCACAATCGGAGCTTATTACCGCGTCACGGGCGTTCCGAAGCAGATTCAGCGCAACCTGCTGAATCTGGACCTCGTCGGCACGGATACGCGGCAACTCCTCAGCGAGCTCCAGGCACACCCGGACCCTTCCGCTCTCAGGGCTGGCCTTGAAAAACCGCATCGCCTGGCAGACCGCGTCGTTGAGCGCCATCGGCTGGTACTGGCATGTCGACTGCGTGGCGAAGCCGCGCATGCGTTTGATGACCCCGCCCGCAAACTCGGCTAACTCGGCACACCCACGCACGGTCTTGATGAGCTGCTCGCGGTCCATGGTGCCGGCCTCGAGCCGACGCAAGCAGCCATTCATGTAGTTGGAGATGGCGCCCAGCGGCTGGTTGAGCTCGTGGGCGATCCCGCTGGCGAGTTCTCCCAGAGAGTTCTTCTGCCATTGATGGGCCATCTCGTCCAACTGCTCGCGGTGTTGCTGCTCGGCCCGCTTCGATTCGGTCAGAGATTCGTGCGACACGACCGCGTATCGATCGCCGTTCCAGTTGAACCCGCTCGCCCGGACTTGGAACCAGCGCTGCTCGTCCGGGCTGTCGCACGGGTACTCGACATACGTGGCCGACTGCTTCCCTGCCAGGACAGCCCGCAGCCCGCCGGCGATTGAGCGGGCCTCGATCGCCGCGCTGCCATCGGCTTGATCGCAGATGTCCAGATAGTTTGAGCCCACGCCCGCGTCCTCGGACACATACCCATTCAAACGGGCAAAGTCCTTCCACGCTCGGTTCACCGTCATGATTCTGCCGGACCGGTCGAGCAAAGCGACCTCGGCGGGCATGACATCCAGCGCGGCTACCAGCAGCGACATCATTTCGCCACCATTGCTCACCAGAGATCCATTCAGCCCAGCCGCAACGGATGGAGGCGGGCAAGGCAGCAACAGCCGGGCATAATCCGGCCCTGCCTCCGGATCAGGAGCCAACTCCAAATCTACCGTGTCGGACCCACCGCAACTGGCCCGATAACCGCGATTTCCCTGAGCCGCTGTACGAATGTCATCGCGGATGTGAGGCTCGATCTCATCCGCTTCAAGAATGGCTTCAAGGGAGACCGGGTCTGTCATGCTGAGCGACGCCAACCACCCGCGTGCCGCCGAGTTCGCCCAAGTCACCTCGGGCTTCGCGCGGGGGTCCTCCGAATGCAAACGTATACCGAGTATTCGGGCAGGATTCCGCTCCGCGAAACGAGCCGTGGCCGACCGGGCGGTTGCATCGAGTGGATTCGCGGATTGTGTCGGGTTACGGATCATGGCCTTCGGTCGCTCGGTCCCCCCAAACGCCGGCCTGCGGTCTCCCCAGCATTCGCTGATATTGAAGAACCCCCCAATACCACTCGGCATTGGTAGCAGGACAATCCCTATTCTTCAATGCAAATACTTACGGGATGTCGTCTATTCCATCGTAGGCGAGAACTACCCCAGCCATGGTGGGTAACGCCATCGTTCCTTGTCTTGTACCCACGTGGCACGGTGGGCACAGAGTGAAGGGATGTCAGGTCCTAAAACCTTGTGCAAACCGTCAAAAATCCGCTTTTTCCTCCCATACGCGGGGGGTTGCTGGTACACTCGATCAGCGGATCGGAACAGAGAGATCACGATACACCCAGTTTCAGAGGAGAGCACCTATGCCGATGCAATTCCGTCGCGCGGCCTCATTGGCCGCTGCGGCAGGCTTGGTCTTCGCCGCCACGGCGAACGCCCAGGGCACCTGCCGCGCAGATATTGACGGGGACGGTGAGCTGACCGTCTTCGACTTCCTTGAGTTCCAGAACCTGTTCGACGCGGGCGATCTGGCCGCCGACTTCGACGGCAACGGCCGCCTGGACATCTTCGACTTCCTCGCATTCCAGAACGAGTTCGCGATGGGCTGCCCCTCGGGCGAGATCATCTCGACCGAGCTGGCCTCCGAGGATCTGGACCAGTTCCCCTTCGCCGACTATGTCCGCGCATTCCAGACCGATCGCTCGTTCTGGGTCTCGATCGATCCCGGCGTGGCGACCCCGCCCACCGGCACGGTTGACATCTACGTCGTTGCCGACAAGACCGCAGCCGAGTGGGACAGCGACCCCTCGCTGACCGACGCCCGCGGCTTCCCCCAGCCGGGCACCTTCAGCGGTGGCGCCTCGACGGCCGACAACCAGATCGAGATCGGCGGCGTGGGTTTCTTGAACGCTGACGCGGGTGAGAACCTCGGCGTGCCCTACGACGTCGTGATCGATGCCAACCGCAACGGCATGCTCGACGAGGGCGACATCATCGACGGCCTGGACGACGCCGGCATGTGGCTGTTCAAGGACCTCACCACACTCGGCCCGGCGGCCCGCACCCGCGTGGAGACCTACACCGCCTCCTTCCCGGGCATCCCCTCCAGCCGCAACCAGCAGCGCCTGACCTATCCCAGCGATATCGCCAGCCGGGACAACGTTCCGGTGGTCATCATCGCCCACGGCAACGGCCAGGACTATCGCTGGTACGACTACATGCACGACCACTTCGCCAGCCATGGCTGGGTCGTCATGAGCCACCAGAACGACACCGTCCCGGGTATCGAAACGGCCAGCGAGACCATCCTGCGCCACACCGACTACTTCTGGGGCAACCTGGACACGATCGCCGGCGGCGTGCTCGATGGACGCCTTGACAAGAGCAACACCTCGTGGATCGGCCACAGCCGTGGCGGCGAGGGTGTGGCCCGCGCCTGGAACAAGATCGAGACGGGCATCTACAGCCCGGTCAACTACAGCCTGAGCGACATCAACCTGGTGTCGAGCATCGCTCCCACCGACTTCCTGCTCACCAGCCGGTCGAATCCCGGTGGCTCGAACCACCACCACATCGCCGGCTCGGGCGATGGTGACGTGAACGGTGGCCCAACCACCCCCGTCACACAGTACTTCGCCATCTACGAGCGTGCGAACACCGAAGAAGGCGACAACCAGCGTACGAACACCTACGTACTGGGCGCCGACCACAACGACTTCAACTGCTGCGGCTTCAACGATTACCGGGGCCCAGCAGCCCTGCAGATCGGCCGCGCCGAGGCCCAGCAGGT
Organism: Phycisphaerales bacterium JB060; assembly: GCA_044440025.1. Taxonomy (GTDB): domain Bacteria; phylum Planctomycetota; class Phycisphaerae; order Phycisphaerales; family UBA1924; genus JAHCJI01. The sequence continues at coordinate 34,267 of JBITAF010000058.1, forward strand.
CGCCAAGATCGCCTGGCTGGTGCTGATCCAGGACGTGGTCCGTGGTAACGACATCGCCATGGAGTTCGTGCAACGCGAGAAGGAGAGCACCCGCCCGCTGGGTGTGCGCGACTCGACCAACGTGGTCAACGAGTACAAGGCCGCGTTCGACCTGTCCGAGAAGACCATCATCGATGACTTCCAGTCCCAGCCCTCGTCCACCATCGCCAGCTCGGGCGCGACGGTGAGCTTCAACGTCACCAACTTCACCGAGGGTCGGATGGACGATAACAACACGTCGTTTACCTGGACCAGTTCTGACCCGATGAACGGCATGACCCGCGCCGACAACGGCCAGGATCAGACCAGCGGCATCGTGTTCGATTACTCGATCGACCGGTTCCTCGAGTTCGATCTGCTGGGCACCGCCGAGTTCAGCGACTGGACCCAGTACAGCACGCTGAGCTTCCGCGCCTGCCAGGGCACGCGTCACCCCGATACGGTCGCCATCGATGCCAACCAGACCTTCACCGTCACCGTGCGTGATGGCGATGGGAACACCAGTTCGATCAACATCGGCGCGTACGGCGATGCCGGCCTCAACGAGCCCTTCCCCCGCACCGGTGCGGGCACGGGCACTGGCTGGGCCAACGAGTTCGAGACTTTCCGCATCAACCTGCAGGACTTCCTGCGTGACGGGCGGACCCTCGACCTCACGAACATCGACGCCGTCCGCTTCGAGTTTGGCCCCAGCTTCGGCACGTCGCGCGGCCGCGTCGGCTTCGACGATCTGGAGTTGCTCCGCTGATCCAGCGCCTCACCACGGGTTCCACGCCACGCCGGCGTGGACTGAACTGAACCATTACCGATAACAATCGGAGTCAGAGAGCCATGAATTTTCTGAACACAACGCTTGCGACGTCCGTGCTGGCTGCTGCCGTCGTCGTCGCCGCTCCCCCGCAGATGCCCGCCACCCCGGCGGCGGTGCAGGACATCGTTTTCGCCCAGCCGTTCACCCTCGATCAGGGTGAGGTCAGCACCTGGCGCGCAGAGCGCCCGGTGGTCGACAGCGGCTACATCATCGTGCTCAAGGTCAACCCCGACCTGGTGTACCCCCGCCAGAGCGCCGAGCCGGTGCTCTACGTCGGCGACACCACCGCCGAGCGCATGAACGTTGGCTATCGCTCGGGCTACGTCGTCGCCGTCGTCGGCGCCGAGATCACCGGCGAGCAGGCCATGGACCTCAGCAAGGTCAAGATCTGGTTCGGCACCCCCGAACTGCCCGAGCGCGTCGATGCCAACCGCATCGCGCAGGAGTCGGCCCTGGCCGACGCCGCGGGCATCAAGGCCTTCTCGGCCGAGAAGATCAACAACCTGCTGGCCCAGAATGACACGCTGAGCGAGCGCACCAAGGCCGGCATCCTCGATGATGTCGCCGCCCAGATCCGCCGCTTCAGCCCTCAGGAAGAAGAACTGGCCGTCTCGCTCGACGCGAGCGCGGGCCAGGCCGCCGGCAACTGAGTCGGCCGATCGATGATCCCGGTCATCGATCACATCTGATTCAACCACACGCCCCGCGGTCGAGAGGCCGCGGGGCGTTTTCGGTCTTGCACAATGAACAGGTCTTACGACTGGCCGTCGTCCTCGAATCGCTGACGGGCACGCCGCTTGGCTGCGAGCAGCCCACGCTCGGCCTCTTCAGAAGCATCGCTCGGTTCAACGGGTTTCGCCGCGGCGCCAGTTGCACCACCATCGGAGGATGCCTGAGACGGGCCTGCCATTCGCTCGGCTCGCGCCCGAAGGATGCGTTGCTGGGCCTGGTGGGCCGATCGTTGCGCGTCGGCCTGCGTTGCCGACACATCCACGCCCGCCCCCTGGGCCCGATGTACCCGCTCGTCGGCCTTCGCGCTCGCCTGGGTCCGAAGGCTTTCGACCGAACGCCCTGCACGAAGGCCCTGTTTCGTGAGCGCCGCCCGGGCTCGCAGCCAGTCGGCGCCGAACGCACCGCTCAGCAGCCGATCCCACGCCACACGCCGCGTACCGATATCGAGCACAAGCACGGCCAACGCCCACCCCAACGCGAGCCGCCACAACGGGCTGCGCGATTCGCTGGGCGGAACGTCACCACGATCGAACACCCGCTCCGCATCGATCAGGCTGAGCACGCGGCCGCCGGTCGCCTCGGCGATGGCACGCAGCGTCGAAACATCCGACGATAGGTTGCGGTACTCCTGGCCTTCTGAGATTGGCACGCCAGCAAGCATCGGCGGCATTGCCCGGCCATCTCGCCTGGGGCGGACAATCACCACGTAGGACCCGGGCTCGTCGGCATCGGCGGTCGCTTCGTAGGCGCCCGGGCCAACCTGGGCGAAGACCACGTCCTTTGCTCGGCCCTGGGGGTCGTACACCGTTCCAACCGCCGACACACCGTCTATCGGAGCGCCGCTGTCGTCGTAGGCCTCGACGCCCAGAATAATCCAACCGGAATCCTGCCGGACACGCATCGTCAGGCCCGCATCCTCGGTGCTGCGGCCCATCGCACGGACGAGTTGCCCCCAGAATCTCTCGTACCCACCCCAGGACACCCAGCGGCTGGCCCACCGGTCTGCGTCGGACGTAAACGCGGCAACCTTGCCCAGTCCGGCATTCCAGTGAGCGAGCAGCGGCTCTCCGGATCGCGTGGCCATCGCCAGCGTGATCGTCGGGTCGTCCTTGCGGCGGGTCAGGTTCACGCCGCTCAGCACGGGCGGCTGGTCCAGCCCCACGGTCGCTGGCGAAGGCGCGGGCAGCACCACGGGCGTGACCTCACCCTCTCGCACCAGCGGAGACCGTGTGACCTGCACCTCACTGAGGAACACCTGCGGCAGCACGCTCGGGTTGATCACGTTGTAGAACGTGCCGTTGGCAGCCTCGGCCACCCCTTGCATGGTCTGGGTATCGGCGGCATCGCCCACGGCGATCGTGCTGATCGTGATGCCCTGCTGGTGTATCCGGGCAGCCAAGCCCGGCAGCACTTGGGCGTCGGTCGACAGGCCATCGGTCAGCACGATGATGTGCCGACTCTTGGCCTCCACGCTGCCCACCTGCTCGGCCGCGAGCGTCATCGCCGGCCCGACCCGCGTGCCGCCTCCAGAGGGAATCGCCCGGATCTTGGCGGCGGTCCGGTCGGGATCGGTGTTCGGCCCGATGGGTACAACGAGATTGGTCGAGTTGTTGAAAGAGATCACGGAGACCTGGTCGGTGTCCTGGAGATTGCGCACCGCGAGTGCGGCGGCCTCGTTGGCGATCCGCTGCTGCGAACGGGCCGACCCGAGCACCCCGCGACGCATGCTGCCCGAGTTGTCCAGCACAATCGCGATGGCAACCTCGGGCGTCTGCACTTGCTGGGGCAGGTCAAGATGCACCGGTAGCAAAGCTTCGACGGGCGAACCAATCCACCCACCCGAACCAAAAGACCGCTGCCCACCGACCATGATGAGGCCACCACCGAGTTCGGTCACGAAAGTCGCGAGCATCTCCTGGGCCGAGCTGGAAATCTCATCGGCGCCGACACCTTCCAGAATCACCAGGTCGTACGCTTCGAAGTCCACCAGGTCATTCGGCACACCGGCCGGGGCACGCCGCTCGATGCTCAGCCCCAGGCCCGCGAGCGTCTCTGCGAGCGTTCCCGCTTGCCCGCCGGCCTGCCCCTGCACAATCAGCACCGCTCCCTCGCCAGGCGAGATCGTGAACGCCCGGCCGCTGTTGTTTGCCAGCGTGGTGTCGGCCGTCAGGCCCTGGCGTTCCTCGGGCTCGAATACCGCCTCGAACCGGTGGATCCGACCCTGCGCCAGGGGAACCTGGAACACCTCGACGTGGCGGCCCGCGTCGAGCAGCACACGCCGTGATTGTCCGGTGTCCCGGCCATTCATCAGCAACCGAAGTATCCCGGCCGCTGGCGCGGTCGCACGCAGTCCGACACGCACCGGGGCAATGCTTCCCTGTGCGGCCCGGGGCGGCGCATCGACGAACTCGATAAGCACCTCACGCTCCACCAGGTACTCGATGGGCACCACATCAATCGGCAGGCCGCCGCGTGATCCCTCGCCCAGCGAGCGCGCCCGGGCAAGTTGGTCGGCCGTGGACACCGCGTCTCCGGCCGTCGCGTTCCCATCGGAGATGAGCACGACCCGACCCGCGGCCCCGGGGGGAATCATCGCCGCCGCCGCGTTCAACGCCGAAGCGATATCGGTCCCCGCCTCGCCCCCCTCGGGCAACACGCGGTCGGCAACCGGACCGGCTGTCGGCGAAAGCACAGGCGTCGGACGCTCCGCAAAGGCGAGCACCCCAAGCACGTCCTGACGCTCCCGCGCGCGGCCCGCCCGCTCGATGAAACCCCGCATGGCGAGCACGGGTGATTCGCCGCCATCGCCGGCTTGGCCGTATCGCAGGACCGACCCGGATACGTCGGCCGCCACGACCACCGCCATCCGGTCATTCTGCCGAACGCCGCTCACACCGGCCAACGCCAGCCCAAGCAACAAAAACAGCAGGCCGCGGGCGACAATCGCCGTCCCCCGCCGCGTGGGCGTCATGGTCCTGAACGCTGCCAGCGCCATGACCCCCAGCGGCACCGTCGCGATAGCCACGAGCAACCACCACGGATTGTCAAAGGCGAACTGCCTCACGAGCCTCCGTCCTCGGAAGCAGGCGGCTCCTGCTGGCCAAACCGCTCGGAGTATCTTTGGAACACCCGGCGGATAAGTTCGCTCCGCCGCCGGGGCACACGCTCGCGCTCGATCGCGTCCTGGGCGCCTCGCGCCGCGCGACGGAGTTCCTCCGAGGCCGGCGGTGTGTCGGTGCCAGGCGCGTCACGCCCCTGGCCGAACCACTCGGCCACCGTCCGCATGCGGTCCTGATCGTCGGAAGAGCCCTGGGGCAGATCCATAAGTTCTCGCTGCCAGGGATCGTCCGCCCCAAGGCGCTCGCCAGCACCCGAATCGCCGTCACCTTCACCGGCCATCGACTGGCCAGACGTGCCCTGGTCCTCGACGGGGGGTGCAAGCCCTTCCTGACCATCGGGAGATTGCTCGCCGTGCTCCTGGCGCAGCCGTTCGAGCATCTCCTGCTGCTCTTGTGGCGACATCTGCTCAAAGGCCTCACGCGCGCGACGGCGCATTTCCTCGGCTCGACGTTGCTGGTCCTGCGCCTGACGTGGGCGGTCGGCCAGTTCCCGAAGCCGCTCGGAGAGGTCCTGCTGCTGCTCACCCTGGGCATCGGAGCCGCTTTGGCCGGAGCGTTCATCGCCCTCCTGGTTTTGCTCGCCCGGTTGCTGGTCCGGCTCTTGTCCAGGTTCTTGCCCAGGCTCCTGACCCGGCTCTCGTCCAGGCTCTTGCCCAGGCTCCCGACCCGGCTCTCGTCCAGGTGCTTGCCCAGGCTCCCGACCCGGCTCTCGTCCAGGCTCTTGCCCAGGCTCCCGACCCGGCTCTCGTCCAGGAGCTTGCCCAGGCTCCCGACCAGGCTCTCGTCCAGGCTCCTGACCGGGCTCTCGTCCAGGTTCTTGCCCAGGCTCCTGACCGGGCTCTCGTCCAGGCTCTTGCCCCGGCTCCTGACCGGGCTCTTGCCCAGGCTGCTGCTGTCCATCCCGCTGCTGTTGGCCCTCCTCGGGCTCACCCTCGCGTGTCTCAGACTGGTCCTGCTCGGCGGGTGGCTGCTGCTCGATCTCGTCGGCCTGGCGGCGCATCGACTCGCTGAGCCTGCGGCGTTGCTCGCGAGCGTCCCCCTCGGCGCGATCTTGGGTCCGCTCGCTGGAATCCCGCTCGGACGGCAACTCCTCGTCTGCCTGAGGCTGGCTTTCCTGCGCGTCGCCGGGATCCTGATCTTGCTCGCCGGAATCGCCCTGCCCCGACGCTTCCGGGTCATCGGACGTTGACGACGGCTCCGGTTCCTCCGGTGTGGCTTCGCCCTGCGTCGGCTCACTCGGAGGCCCCTCGCCTGAATTCTCCGCCGGCTCCTGCGTCTCGCCCGGATGTAGGCGTTCAGCCAGCTCGCGCAGGCGTTCTGCGGCTTCACGCCTTTGCACAGGATCGGTCTGGGGGTCTTGCGATCGCTCACGCAGTTCTTCGGCGGCCTGAGAAGCACGATCCAGATCGCCGCGCTCCATCGCATCTGTCAGCCGCTCGGCCGCACCCCGCAACGAGTCCTCCTCTAGCGTCTGCCGATCCGCCGTTCGATCGAGTTTCGAGATCGCATCGCGGAGTGCCTCGTCGGCCAGTTCCCGTTCTCGGGCGCCCTCTTCGAGAGCCTCGGCGGCCTCGGTCGCGGCGGCGGCGGCCTCGGTCATCGCCTCCCGCGGACCTCGAGCCCCAGAGGCCAGCTCTTCCTCGATCTCGCGAAGCCGGTCCAGTTCCCGCCGCAGCCGGTCGCTCTGCTCCGTTTGTTCATCAAGCCCTGCCTCGGCCGCCTGCTCCTCCAGAGCCCGGGCCAGCGACTCGACCCCCTGCCTGACACGCTCGGTCTGCTCCGGATCGGCCCCGGCGACCGAGGCTTCTTGCACGACCGGCGCCCGCCCCCAGGGGGGCACGAATATAGCGGCAGAAAGGGCGCCCGCCACGACGATGGGCCAGACCGCCCACATCCTGCCGAAGCGAACGGGCGCGACCTCGGTGGGCTTGATCTGATCGGCCGCCGATTCGGCGCGTGCGATCGCCAGCCTCGCGAAATCCTGATCCTCAACTCGGTCATTCGAGAGCAGCAGCGCAGTTGCAAATGCATCCCGCAAACCCGCATGGCTGTCGGCCTCGGCGGCAGCCTCCACGATCGATCGCGCTCGCGACATCGCCCAGGCGATCGCCACGAGCGCACCACCAACCACCAGACCCACAACAGCCCAAGTCGCCCACGTAGCGTTGCCCAACCCCCGCGCGACCAGCACCAAAGCCAGCCCCAGCAGGCCTGCGACAAGCAATCCCCGGCCCAGTGCGAGAAGCGCCAAAGACAGCCGCCGACGGCGGACAATCCCCCTGGCCAGCCGCAGGGTTCGCAGAGGGGTCGGCAGGTTGGGTGGTTGAGCGGTCATGCGCGTACGTGCTTGGATCGACCGTACATGCATTTATACGACAACCCGGATTGGTTGGTGCGACCGATCCGGATCGATGGGGAATCCCAGAATCGCCCACGCCGCGCCCACGATGGTTGGTGGCCAGGACACCGGCGGCGCCGGGCAGCCGCCGCTTAGGGCTGCTGCGGTCAGGCCCTGACCCGGTTCACGTGGCCACCCACGCACCGGGCCCGGCCACCAACCAGAGCGGGAACGGGCGGATAATACCGGACGCGCCGGCAGAATGCAACGCGTCGTGCCCGATCACCCTTCCCGGGGCAACACGGCAGCCTCGGGCAACGTATGGTCGATGGTGGGTATGCCCACCCAGGGATTCCCGATCGCCGCCGAGGAACGCTATGTCCACAGGGTTCGATCCGATCGAGAGCCAGCGTCGCCAGCAGTTCCTGCTGGTGACCATCGTTCGCGTGGGCTTCTTCGCGCTGTTCCTGACCGTCGCGCTGCTGTTCATCCTCCGCCCGCCCATCGAAGGCGACCCCGACGAGACACCCCTGGCCAGCCTCTACTGGTGGGCCACGCTTATTGCCGCAATGGTCATCGCGGGCGTGGCGATCACCATCGATCTGCTCACGCCGCGCAAGAAGATCGCCACACTCGTGAGCATCTTCGTGGGCCTAGTACTGGCCACGGTGGCCACACTGGTACTCTGGACCGTTATTGACGTGGTTGTGCAGGCCTGGGGCATCGACCTGCCCGAGCTGATGGCCATGGGCAAGATCCTGCTTGGCATCGGCCTTGCCTATCTGGCCATCGTCACCGTGTTCCAGACCCAGGACGACCTGCGCCTGGTCATTCCCTACGTCGAGTTCAGCCGACAGATACGCGGGCCTCAGCCGTGGCTGCTGGACACCAGCGCCCTGATCGACGGTCGCGTCATCGCCATGGCCGAGACAGGACTGTTCCAGAGCCGGCTGATCGTGGCGCAGTTCGTCCTCGATGAACTGCAACGGTTGAGCGACAGCCACGACAAGATGAAGCGAAGCCGGGGCAGGGCCGGGTTGGACGCCGTGCGGCGGTTGCAGCGTTCGAGCGCCATCGAGGTGAGCGTCGAGGCGGTGACCCAGCACGCCGCCGAGGTTGACCAGGCCCTCATCGAGATGGGCCAGCGCACGCCGGCGACCATCATCACCACCGACAGCGGGCTCGAGCGGGCCGCCAGCATCCATGGCGTGCGCGTGCTGAACCTGCACACGATCGCCCAGTCGATGCGATCCACCGTCATGCCCGGCGAGCGCATCGAGGTCCACCTGCTCCGAGCGGGAGAACAGCAGGGCCAGGCCGTTGGCTATCTCGACGATGGCACCATGATCGTGGCCGAGGATGGCGGCGACCTCATCGGCGAGCGTGTCGTGCTGACCGTCCGCTCCACGCTCCAGACCTCAGCGGGACGGCTCGTATTCGCGCGTGTCAATGAGGACGCATCCCACGACGACGCCACCGGGCCATCGACCGAACCGGACCAATCCGAGCCCACGCCAGAACCAGAGCCGGCACTCCCCAAGCCGACCCGCCGAACGGGTCCACCACCGCGCACGCCCGCACGGCCCCGAACCGGCCGGAATCCGCGACGCTGACTGATCGGTCGCCTCGCTCAGACAAGAAACACCCGCCGCGACTCGATATCGCGTGAGCTTGCTCATCAAGCGCCGCTGCGGCCGCACTACGATGACAGTGCCCATGCCATCACAGGAATCCCACAACCTTTCCGAGACCCGCCAGCTACTCGGGGCGCTCGACGGCGTTATGGTGGCCGACCGCCGGCGTCTGCGGCACGACATCCGCACGCTGCGTGACCGCTTCTCGCACGAGAAGGCCCCCTCGGACGCCGATGAGCAACTCGCCAGGCTGCGTGCTCGCGTCGAGAGGTCCGCCCAGCGGCGAGCCGAACGGCTTGGGATGATCCCATCCCCCGACTTCGACCTGGACCTGCCCGTACTCGCCGCCCGGACCGAGATCGAAGAAGCAATCCGCGACAACCAGGTCGTCGTCGTCTGCGGCGAGACCGGCTCGGGCAAGACCACCCAGCTCCCCAAGATCTGCCTGGGGCTGGGCCGCGGTGCGGGCGGGCTGATCGGGCATACCCAGCCACGCCGCATCGCCGCCCGCAGCGTGTCGGCACGCATCGCCGAGGAGTTGGGCGTCGAGCTCGGCGGGCTGGTTGGGTATCAGGTCCGCTTCGACGAACGCCACGGCGAGGACACCGCCGTCAAGGTCATGACCGACGGCGTGCTGCTTGCCGAGACCCAGCGCGACCGCTGGCTGGACAAGTACGACACCATCATCGTCGACGAAGCGCATGAGCGCAGCCTGAACATCGACTTCCTGCTGGGCTATCTCAAGCGGCTCATGCCCAAGCGCCCCGACCTGCGCATCATCGTCACCAGCGCGACGATCGACCCCGAGCGGTTCAGCCGGCACTTCGACGACGCGCCGATCCTCGAAGTCTCGGGCCGGACGTATCCGGTCGAGCTGCGATACGAGCCGCCGGGCGTCGACCTTACGGATACCCGCGAGCTGGTGAAGGCCACCGTCGACGCAGTCAACAACGTCTGCCACGAGGGCCAGGGCGACGTGCTGGTCTTCCTGCCCGGCGAGCGCGAGATCCGCGAGGTCGCCAAGAGCCTGGAGAAGGGCAAGGAAGTCGGTCGCTCGGTGCTGCCGCTATATTCTCGACTGTCGGCAGAAGAACAGAACCGCGTCTTCAAGCCCGGCGGCGGGCGGCGCATCGTCCTGGCGACCAACGTCGCCGAGACCTCGATTACCGTGCCGGGCATCCGCTACGTCGTCGATCCCGGCCTTGCCCGCTTGAACCGCTACAGCCCGCGCACGCGCGTGCAGCGATTACCCATCGAGAATATCAGCCGCGCGTCCGCCGACCAGCGGGCTGGCCGCTGCGGACGCGTGGGCCCGGGCATCTGCGTGCGCCTGTACGACGAGAACAGCTACGAGAGCCGGCCTCGCTTCACCGACCCCGAAATCGTCCGCACGAACCTGGCCGGCGTCATCCTGCAGATGAAGGCCCTGAAGCTGGGCGATATCGAGGACTTTCCGCTGCTCGAGCGTCCGGACCGCCGGGCCGTGCAGGACGGCCTGCAGACGCTCCGCGAGCTGAGCGCCATCGACGAGGAACAGAAGCTCACGAAGATCGGTCGCGAACTGGCCCGCCTGCCGATCGACCCGCGCATCGGCCGCATCCTCATCGCCGCCGCACGCGAGGACTGCCTCAACGAGATCCTGGTCATCGCCAGCGCCTTGAGCGTGCAGGACCCGCGCGAGCGGCCCTTCGACAAGCGAGATCAGGCTGACGAGCTGCACGCCGAGTACGACCACCCAGAGAGCGACTTCCTGGCATACTGGAATCTCTGGGAGATCGCCCACGGCGGGCGGCGCAACATCACCACTGGTCGCCTTGGAAGCCTCTGTCGCAGCCGCATGCTCAGCTTCACGCGGATGCGCGAGTGGATCGACACGCAGAAGCAGCTCCGCGGGTTGATGGCCGAGCTTGGCTACCACATCAACAGCAAGCCGGCGACGTACAGCGAGATCCACAAGGCCATCCTGGCTGGCTTCCTGGGCGGCATCGGCAAGAAGGGCGAGAAGAAGGAGTTCCAGGGCGTCGGCCAGAGCTTCGTGATCCACCCGAGCAGCTCGATCCTCGAGGGCGCCAAGCGGAAGGACGCGCCGGCGCTCGACTGGATCGTGTCGGCCGAGCTCGTGCGCACCACCAAGCTCTTTGCCCGTACCTGCGCGCGCGTCCGACCAACGTGGATCGAGCAGGTCGCCGGCGACCTGTGCAAGCGCACCTACGAGAACCCCCACTTCCGCGCCGGCAGCGGTAAGGTGTATGCGTTCGAGCGAGTGTCGCTGTTCGGGCTCGAGATCATCGCCAAGCGCCGCGTCGACTACGGCCGCGTGAACCCCGCCGAGGCGCGGGAGCTGTTCATCCATCATGGGCTGGTGGACGGCCAGCTCAAGACCGACGCCAAGGCCCTCGAGGCTAACAAGCAACTCCAGGACGAGCTACGCACGCTCGAGGACAAGGCCCGCAGGCGCGACCTCGTCGCCGACATCCAGCGACGCTTCGCGTTCTACGAGAAGCGATTGCCCGACAATGTGTGGACCGCCGAGCGATTCGAGACCTGGCGCAAGCAGATCGAGAAGGAAGAGCCCGGCCGCCTGGAGATGACAACCGGCGATCTGCTGCTCAATGACGCCTCGGCCATCACGCCGCAGAAGTACCCCGATAAGGCCGACGTCAGTGGCACGCGGCTGCCGCTGACCTATCGCTTCGAGCCAGGCGAGGCCGACGACGGCGTGACGGTGAACGTACCGATCGAGGCCCTCGGCCGGCTGCGCACGAGCGACCTGGACTGGATGGTGCCGGGCTTGCTGGCCGAGCGGGCCCAGGCGATGCTGAGAGCGCTGCCCAAGGCCGTGCGGCGGAACATCGACGCGAAGGTCGTGGCTCAGGAGTTCGCCGAGGCAAACAGCCAGACCAAGGACCAGGCCGACGCGCCAACGCTGGCCGAGGCGCTCGCGCTGCACGTGGCGAAGCTCACCGGCGTCGACGTGAACGCCGACGAACTCGCCGCGGCGCCGGTGCCCGAGCATACCAGGCCCAACATCCGCGTGATCGACGGCAAGGGCCATGAACTGGCGCAGAGCCGCGATCTGATGGGCCTGAAGGCTCGGCTGTCGAACCGCCTGCGCGACGCCCTGCTCAGGGCCGACCGCCGCTGGCCCGACCGCCGCGGCATCACGTCGTGGGACTTTGGTCACCTACCCGAGCAGCTCGAGATCCGCCGGCCGGGCGTGCACGTCGTCGCCTACCCGGCCATCGTCGACATGGGCGACTCGGTGCGCACCGCCATGCTCGAGCGCCCCGAGGCGGCAGAGGCGGTCAATCGGCGCGGGGTGCGCCGGCTGATGATGCTCGCCGCCCGCCGTGCGCTCAGGCAGCACGTCGAGAAACTGCCGGCAATGGACGGCCTGCTGGCAACCTACGCCGTGCTGGGCGCGTCCGACCAGCTCCGAAGCGACCTGCTCGCGCTCGTCGCCGAGATGGCGTTCATGGAAGGCAAGTCCCTGCCGCGCACCAAGGACGAGATGGACGCGGCAATCGAGGAGGGGCTGGACGGCCTGGGCCAGGCCGCCGACAGGGCGGTGAAGCTCGCCGACGAGATCCTGGCCCGGGCCGTGCGGCTGCGAGCGCGCACCGAAGCGGACATCCCCCCGCCCCAGCGGGCCGCCGCCGCAGACGTCGCCGACCACGTGCACGCCCTCACGCCCGGCGGGTTCCTTTCTCGAACGCCACCGGCGTGGCTCGCGCGACTGCCCAGGTACCTGGACGCCGACCGCCTGCGGCTGGATAAGCTCCGCGGGACGGCGATCGACCGCGACCACCGGGCCATGCAAAGCATCGCCCACCACGAGGCCCGCCGCCGTCGCGTGCTGGCCCTGGGCCCCGACGCCGCGCAGGAAGCCATGGACCGCTGCCCCGCCCTGGCCGAGTACCGCTGGATGTGCGAGGAGCTGCGCGTCTCAACCTATGCCCAGGAGCTCGGCGTGGCCGTGCCGGTGAGCGACGCCAGGCTCGAATCGCTGTGGCGGCGCGTGCTCGAGGACGCCGCGGGCGTGGCGCCAGAGTTGGCAACAGTGGCGTAGGGTCAACCGGGAGGCGTTGCCCATGGGCCTGGGGCTCGACACGCACGCTCGCAAAACACGCTGCCCGCGCTGCGGCTACGACCTGGCGGGCCTGGGCCAACTGGCACCCTGCCCCGAGTGCGGCACCGACGCCCTGGGACGCGAGGAACTGCGAGACCGGCGGCAGCGGCGCCTGGCGTTCCTGCACTCCTACTGGGCCCTGGCCATCCTCTCGGCCCTGCCGCTGCTCCCACTGCTCATCAACGCCATCGCCGCCACCCTCTGGCAGAACGCCTGGCCATGGCAGCCGGGTTACCAGGCCCACGTGGAGAGCAACGACTTCCTGCTGCTGGACGTCTCGGCCGGCCTGACCATCCTGGGCTTCCTGGGCTCGGTGGTGCTGTGGCCCTTCCTGGTGCTGCTGCTGGCCTACACGCTCTGGTCGCGCTGGTGCGATCGCCACCACCGGGCCACCCCCTGGTGGCTCTGGCTGCTCATGCCCGGGCCCATCCTGCTGCCGTTCGCCATGTGGTGGGCCATCGGCTGGCTGCTGGTCTTCCCAGATTAACGGCGTCGCCCCCAACCGCAACGCGGCGGGCCGATTTCTCGTAGCCCAGGGTGCAAGGATCCTTCGCCCGGCCCGACCCAACCTGCGCGACACGCAACCGACCACCAACCAGACCCCCGAAAGGACGCACCATGACCCGGACCCCCATCACCCCCGCGATCCCCACCGCCGCCCTGCTCGCCGCCTGCGCCGCCCCGGCCCTGGCCCAGATGCCCGCACCGGGCTGGGAGGCCGAGCTGAGCATGATCTCCCACCTGGTCTCGGGCACGGTCGTCGTGGTCGATGAGGACACGATCCGCATCGACAACTTCACCTTCGACGGACGCGGCCTGGACGTGCGCGTCTACCTGGGCGTCGACGAGGGCAGCTTCGAGAGCGGCATCGCCGTCGGCCCGCAGCTCGTTGGCATGCCCTTCAGGGGCGAGAGCCTGGTCATCGACCTGCCCGCGGGCGAGACCATCGACGGCTGGCACGCCGTCAGCATCTGGTGCGTCGACGTGCCCGTCAGCTTCGGCCAGGGCACGTTCATGGCCCCGCCCTGCCGCGCCGACATGGACGGCGACGGCGAGCTGACCATCTTCGATTTCCTGGCATTCCAGAACGCCTTCGACGCCGGCGACGCCATGGCCGACTTCGACGGCGACGGCGAGCTGACCATCTTCGATTTCCTGGCATTCCAGAACGCCTTCGACGCCGGCGACGCCATGGCCGACTTCGACGGCGACGGCGAGCTGACCATCTTCGACTTCCTGGCCTTCCAGAACGAGTTCGACGCGGGCTGCTGAAGGAAGGTTCGCCTTGCCGGGCGGAGCCCGGTCTGCGGCGAGGGAGACGGACTGGGAAGCAGGAGAAGGTCGGAGGGGAACTGCGCGGAGCGCGTGCTACTCGTACACCGATGCGCACCGCTCGATGCGCGGGCCCTGCGCATCGCACACCGCGAAGCGACCCCCTGGCATGATCGACGCCGAGCCGAAGGCCCCGTCCTTGCGCACGGCGTAGAGCTTCACGTCGAAGTTGACTCGTCCCTTGTTGGGGCCGTCCTCGACGCGCAGCCGCTTCTCCTTCGTGCGTCGCACGATGTCGCCGGCGACCTCCAGGCAGGCCTCGGTGGGCGTCAGCCCGCGCTCCATGGCGCGGACGATGCTGAAGCCGCCGCAGTTGAGGATCACCGCCTCGCCGCGCCCGGTGGCGCCGGCGGCGCCCACCTCGTTGTCGCAGTACATGCCCGCCCCGGTGATGGGCGAGTCGCCCACGCGGCCGGGGATCTTCCAGCTCAGGCCGCTCGTCGTCGTGCAGCTCGCCATGTCGCCCCTGGCGTCGACGGCGCAGCAGTTGATGGTGCCGGTGGTGTAGGGCACGCCATTCCGCCAGCGCACGTCGTGGTCGGCGGCGAGCTTTTTGAGTTCGTCGCCGATCTCGTTCCTGCCGGGCCCGTTCCTGCCCGCCCCGTTCTTTCCGATCGGCCCGCGGCCCCGGTTCATCGGGTCCTGCGGGTCCCAGTCGAGCTGATCATCATCCAGCCAGTCGTCGCGGTCGTTGAGGTTGGCCTTCCACCGCATCCACAGGGCGCGGGTGCGGTCGGTCATGAGGTCCTCTTCCTTGAAGCCGTGGGAAAGCGCGAACTTCTTGGCCCCCTCGCCGACGATCAGGCAGTGGTCGGTGCGCTTCAGGACCAGCAGCGCGACGGCGGCGGGGTTCTTCATATTTTCGATGCACGCGACCGCGCCGCTCTTGTGCGTGGGCCCGTGCATCACCGACGCGTCGAGCTGGATCACGCCCTCCTCGTTGGGCAGCCCGCCATAGCCCACACTCAGGTCGTCGGGATCGTCCTCGACCAGCGTCACGCCGGCAACGACCGCGTCGGCCGGGTCGGCGGGGTTGGTCTTGTGGGCCATCAACGCGTACGCCCGCTCGACCGCCCCCAGGCCGTTGGCGCTGGCGACGACGACGGGGCCATTTCGCCCCTGACCCCCACCGTCCTGCCCCGGCTTGGGCGCCCCTGCCATCGCCCGCCCGGGCCGCCCCAGGCCGAGCGACGCCCCGGCCAACCCGGCCGCCCCAAGCCCGCCAAGAGCAACCCCGCCCGAGAGCACGTCACGCCGTGAGATGGTCATGGTCCAGCGTAGCCGGGGGTGCGGGGGACGGCCGTCAGAAGGTGTCCGGAGCCGCGGGAGGAGGCGTTCCCGGCGTGGCGGGAAGCGTTCTCGGCGCGTCGGGGAGCATTCTCGACGCGAGGGGAAGACTTCCGGGCACGTCGGGAGGCGTTCTCGGCGTGCCGGGAGGAGTTCCCGACGCGCCGGGAAGCGTTCCCGACGCGCCGGGAAGAGCTCCCGACGCGCCGGGAAGAGCTCCCGACGCGCCGGGAAGAGCTCTCGACGCGCCGGGAAGAGCTCCCGACGCACCGGGAACTCTTCTAGGGGGCGCCAGGCCGGTTTCTCTATCGGACCCGCTCTGCGGAGTCGTTATCGCCCCACGAGGTGGCGGCAAGGGCAACCACCCATCGCCGCGGCGTCAGAGCCGAGGTTCTCGGGCCGCGCCGCAGACCGCCCGGGCCCGTCCCGCGCCGCCCACCGGCGGGCCGAACCGGGCCCCGGCCACCAACGGCGCGGGGATGGACGAGCTTCTCAAGAAGCACGGCGCCGCGGCGGGTATCACCGGCGCCGCGGCCCGCATGAAGATGGACGGGCTGTGCCCGTACGCCCTGCGGGCTACCGCCGCCACCAACGCCCCCCACGCCCTCGAGCACCAGGCCGACATCGCCATCGTCCAGATTGGCTCGGGCACGCCTCGATCGCGACGATCAGGCTGTACGACCGGAGGCGGTCAAGGCCGGAGGATTCGCCGACGTTTAAGGTAAAGTATTGAGTGAATCGCCGGCTGACGAATTGCTTCCACCAGTCCAATCGCCTACTGGGGATGATCATCTGACGCTGGCGCCGCACTCGGGACACTGCTTCTTAATGCCGGCGCAATCATAACCACACGATCTGCACCTAGTCGATAGTTCTGGAGAAGCCAAAAACATCTTATACCTGTATCTCCAAATATAGGCAGAAATAATTGTTGTTGTCAATACAAGTACATGTATTGTATTGGTTAGGATCCCGCCATTATGAGGCACAAGTGGTGGCCACCACGACCATTTAGTAACCTGAACAATTCCCCAATTGCCAAATCGGTCGTCCTGCACCGCGGTCACGCCTGCATAGCTGTGGCCATACTCTAAGGTCACCGGCCCAAGTCGCAAAAAGCCGCTAGCATTACTACAAAATAACGCAACCACTGCAAGGAAGCAGAAAAGGCTAACACATAGTAGTAGCCGACGAGTCGGATATACGTACATCTACTCCAAATCTCCCGCTCCACGCCTAGTGAACCATAATCAAATAGTCGGCAGTGTTCCCAGAATGCAAAGGTGCAAATCTGCAGCAGCTTTCGCCTCGCACCGCCTCTTCTCTAGGGCACAGCTTGAGCCCGTAACAACACCTCCAAGACCAGGGTTCCGGCGTAGAAAACGAAGTTTACAGAGTTCGTAGTCAATCTCGCAAGACTCAATGTCCTTGCCGTACTGTTCGTAGCAGTGCCACATCCCGGGCAACGCGTTAGGCGGGGTAAAGAAGGGCGGAGGCGTAACTCCCGGCTTTACTTGTTGATCGCATCCTTCCTTGCAGGCCTGATTCAAATAGGGAACAACCAGTGGATCCCATTCGACGTCACAGTAGTTGTAACACGTATCGCCCGGCCAGAAAGGACTTTCTTTCCATGAGCAGCCCCGCATGCACGCTGACCTGAGGGGGCCAAAAGGCAACTGTTCGCACCGTTGGCGGCAGAATCTCGAGGTGTAGAATCTTAAGTTGCATTGCTCCTCGCACCACTGGCCTTGTCCGGTTGTACGACAGCAGCGAAGGCACGAATGTATATCGCTCGACGAAATATGACACCGAGGGGGCGCTACGACCTGGCCTATCTGGGAACCACCGCATCCGAAATCAGTGCTGCAGCCTCCACGTTCTGCGCCAAGGCTCGCCAACCCCATCGGATCCCGCAGCTCGGCCGGCGAGCCCATCACATACTCATACAGATTCGCCCCATCGACATACCCCGCCGGATCCCTCTGCACCCACCGCCCAAGGTCGCTCTTGTAGACCCGGTGCCGCACGTGGCTGAGCGTCGGCACGTAGTCATCCTGCACGTACCCCGCGTACCCGACGGTCGCCCCATCGCGGCTGAGCACGCCCCAGCCCATCGTCTCATTGGTCGAGAAGCCCGCGTCGGCCGTGTCCACGTCGCCGTCCAGGTCCACGTCGACGTAGGCGTCGTAGCCGCTCCAGCCGGTGATCGCCGTGTCGTCGGCGGGGCCGTAGCTGCCGTCGAAGGCGCTGCCGGATACGCCGGTGTCGCCGGCGACCATGCCGTACACCCGGCCGCCCGAGCGCAGCGCTCCAGACGAGCTGCTGTAGAACACCCGCTCACGCTGCACGGCCGCCTCGGAGATGATCGCCACCACGTCCTGCCGCCAGTTCTGCAGCACGTACCACCGCTCGGACCCATCTTGAGGAAAACGGGTCTGGGGCGTGCCCGTGCTCAGGAAGGTGCGGCGCATGAGGACCGAGTCTACGTCGCTGGCGCCGCCGTAGCCATCCAGGCCCGTCTGGTGGTAGAAGGTCTCCTCGAGGTAGTCCGACGTGCCGTCGTGGCGGCTGATCAGCCGCCACCGGTCGTCGTAGATCAGATATTCGGTATCCGTTCCGTCACCCTCGGCGATGCGCTGCCCCAGGCCGTTGTAGCGGTACTCGGCCACCAGCGTCGGCGACCCGCCCGTCGTGCTGATCGAGGTCAGCCGGTTCCAGGCGTCGTACTCGTAGACGTAGTCCTTGTCGTCGTCCGTCATGTTGCCGTTGTCGTCGTACAGCGGCGTCACCGGGCTCCCGCCCGTGGTGATGTTCCGCTGGATCCACTCGTTGGCGTTGTTGAAGTGCGTGCCGATGGGCGTGTTGTCCTCGGCGAAGTCGGTGCCCAGGCCGTCCAGGTCGTAGTCGCGGCTGGCCCAATTGCCCATGGCCGTCAGCGACCAGTTGCGGTCCTCGCGCGTCGTGCCGATGCCCGTGCCGTCCCAGTCGCCACGATCCTCGCCCAGCACCCGGCCCAGCGCGTCCAGCGCGTGCTGGCTTTCACCAGTGTGAACATCACGGGCCTCGGCAACACGCTGTCTCAAGATCAGGGCACGCCACATCTGCGAAATGTCCTTCCAACAGCACAACATGACTGACGATTCATGGTTGGGCCGAATATTGGAACACAACGGAGGCTTGATGGGACAGAGATGCACTTTGCCGATTATGCACCATCCAATATATTAAGTTCGAGCTGCCATGCCCCGCGCCCAGAGCATTGCAAAGGCAACAAGCATAAATAGGACGCCAAGTGCAAAAAAGCTCAAACATGCCGTCCTCATGAGCAATGGGCGATGACGTCCAGACAATCTAGTAAGTGTAATAGAAATAGCTGTATCCACCAGAAAAGGGCAAGCTAATGCCCCCAGATACCAGTACTTCATATTGTCATGGGTGAACCACCTGTCTGTCCAGCGCCATGTGAGAAGTGTCAGCAATGCGATGAAAGCAAGTGAGCACGCATACATACCGAGTGAGAGATTATTGCTCACCCAATTTGAAGTTTCTGCAGTGCAATTGGCGGGTACATATTCGAATCCACATTCTGGGCATGTTATAGAGGACTCGATGTCGGCAGGACTGGCATCATAGCCGCATTCGGGACAAGTGTGCTCACGCATGTCTACATCCCTTGACAACAAGACGTGTACAATTAACTCGGGTTATCAGGACAGCCAAGCGCATTATTGGGTGGCCGCACCTCAAAATACAGATCTAAGAGTCCAGCACGGCGACAAGCTTCGAATGGCCGGACGTCGTAATGCAGATGTCGTTCAAGATCAATCGGTTCATTTGGGGACCATAGATCTGGAGTGCCTGCTCCCTGCCCACTAGTAATCAGATCCCCGCTTGCGTCATAGCAGCATTGCTGACCTTCTTCGCGATAGGGTAGGCCCTTTGTCCTCATGCACCACTTCGCGCCGGGGTGATATCGCTGGTCAGCTTCACTAGGATCCTTCCACATCCGCTCGACAGGATTCTGAGGTGGAACACCTATGTTGCAGGGGCATGGGGGAAGAGTGTCTGCCCACTCTGTGCCTCTGAATGTCTCAATTACATGCCAGTTCTTGCATAGATCTTCGTCTTCGGTTGAGGGTTGATAACGATTCCACTTCCGGTCGCACTGCTGAGCGCATTGCCACAAGGATTCTGTATCCTCATGTCTATCGGCACAGCATTCAATGCACTTCGTGTGCGAGTGCGCGGTCAAGGAACATGGTGTTACACCACCGGGATCCGGGTTATACGGGAGCATTGGCCCAAATGCGACTGCTCCGCACGAATCCACCCCCACACTACCACCACACCCACTACCACTTCCCACCCCACTGGCCAACCCCATCGCATCCCGCATCTCGACTGGCTGACTCATCACATACTCATACAAATTCCCCCCATCGACATACCCCGCCGGATCCCTCTGGACCCACCGCCCCAGGTCGCTCTTGTAGACCCGGTGCCGCACGTGGCTGAGCTCGGGGATGAAATCATCCTGCACGTACCCCGCGTAGCCGATGGTCGAGCCGTCGCGGCTGAGCTCGTCCCAGCCCATGCCCACGTTGGTCGAGTAGGTCGCGTCGGTCCCGTCGATGTCGCCGTCCAGGTCCACGTCGGCGTAGGCCCGGTACGGATCGCCCGCCGTCGCCCAGCCGCTGATGGCCGAGCTGTCGCCCGCGCCATAGTCGCCGTCGAAGCCGGTGTCGCCCGCCACCATGCCGAAGACGCGGCCGTAGGGCGAGTAGAACACCCGCTCACGCTGCACGGCCGCCTCGTCGATGATCGCCACCACGTCCTGCCGCCAGTTCTGGAGCACGTACCACCGCTCGGCCTCGGTCTGCGGCGTGCCAGTTGACAGGAAGGTGCGGCGCATCAGCACCGAGTCTACGTCGCTGGCGCCGCCGTAGCCGTCCAGACCGCACGGGGTCAAGAGGGCGGCCGAAACCTCCGGCCCGCAATTCCGAATCACTGGGCCCCAGATCCTGTTCGTCACCCCGCCCTACGGAAGGACCCCGCTATGCAAGACAGCCCGCTCGTCACCGGCGTCGACCCCTCGTTCATCGCCCTGGTCGCCATCGTGGGCGGGGTGCTGGTCCTGAGCATCCTGTTCTTCATGGCCTTCCTCCAGGCCATCCTCAAGGACCGGCAGAAGGAGTTGACCACCCGCGAGATCGCCGCGTACGTGGCCGAGGGGTCTATCTCCTCCGAGGACGCCGAGCGCATCCTGCACGGCAGCCGCCCATGGCACGAGATCCGCGAGATCGCCCGGGCGGGCAAGCGGTACTGCGAGTCGCAGAAGGCCAGTACGGCACGGAACAGGCCGGGCACCGCGACGGCCTGAACCGCACCCGGCGGCCTCCCACCCTCGACCGGCCCAAGCGCCCGCGGCGCCCTCAGTGCCGGAAGTGACGCACGCCGGTCATCAGCAGGCTCACGCCCTCGCGCTGGCACAGCTCGATCGTCTCGTCGTCACGCTTCGAGCCGCCCGGCTGGACGATGGTCCTCACGCCCGCATCGATCAGGATCGCCGGCCCATCGCTGAAGGGGAAGAACCCGTCGCTGGCCGCGATGCCGCCCCCCTCGCACGATCGCACGCGATCGCCGGCCTTCTGGATCGCTAGCCGGCAACTGGTCACCCGGTCCATCTGCCCCGCGCCCGCGCCGTAGAGCGCGGCGCCGTCGGGCGAGCGTCCGCCAACGGCCACGGCGTTGCTCGTGAGCGCCCGGCCCACGCACACCAGCGCGGCGCACGCGGCCAGCGTCTGCTCGCCGGGCTCGGGCCCGGCCGCCAGCGTCCACGAAGCGGGGTCGGGCCGCATCGCGTCGATCTCCTGCGCCAGGGCGCCCCCGGGCAGCGTGCGCACCATGATGTGCGCTCCAGAACCGCCCTGGGCGTCACCCACGGGAATCAGCCGCGTGGTCTTCCAGCGTTCGCGCAGGCGTTCGAGGGCGTCCTCCTCGAAGCCGGGCGCCACGATGACCTCCAGGAACAGGTCCCTGGCGCTCAGCCGCTCGGCGGCCGCCAGATCGATCGTGTGCGAGCACGCCACGATGCCCCCGAACGCCGCCACCGGGTCGCCAAGCAGCGCCAGATCAACAGCGGCCCGGGCATCGCCCGCGCTGGCCGCACCGCACGGGTTGGCGTGCTTCATGACCGTCGCGCCCACCCGCCCGGTCGTGCACGCCAGGTCCATGGCAAGCACCAGCGCCGCGCTCGCGTCGGCCAGGTTGTTATAACTCAGCGCCTTGCCGTGCAGGGGCTCCACCCCCACCACCGTCGGCCCGGCAAAGCCCCGATCGCGGTACACCGCCGCCGCCTGGTGCGGGTTCTCGCCGTAGCGCAGCTCGCCCGCCCGCTCCATCCGCAGCGAGAGCGTCCCGGGCAGCGGGCTGGCACCAGGGCCATCACCCCCCGGGCCATCACGCTTGGACAAATACGCCGCGATCCTGGCGTCGTACTCGCTCGTGCGCGCGAACGCCGCGGCCGCCAGCGTGGCGCGCAGCGCCCGCGTCGTCCCCCCGTGGGCTTCCAACTCGGCCAGCACCGAGCCATACTGCCCCGGGCTGGTCACGATCGACACCCGGTCGTGGTTCTTGGCGGCCGATCGCACCATCGCCGGCCCGCCGATGTCGATCTGCTCGATCGCCTCGGTCCGCGTCACGCCCTCGCGCGCGATCGTCGCCTCGAAGGGGTACAGGTCGATGCACACCAGATCGATCGGCTCGATGCCGTGCTCGCCCATGGCTCGAACGTGCCCGGGCACCTCCTCGATGCCCAGGATGCCACCGTGCACCCTGGGGTGCAGCGTCTTCACACGGCCGTCGAGCATCTCGGGAAAGCCCGTCAGCTCGCTCACGTCGCGCACGGCCAGACCGGCCTCGCGCAGCGTGCGCGCCGTGCCCCCCGTCGAGACCAGCTCGACGCCGCGGCGTGTCAGCATCGCGGCGAAGTCCGCCACGCCCGCCTTGTCGCTCACCGAGATCAACGCCCGCCGGATCGGCCGGATGTCCACGCCCGCCCCGGTTGCATCCAGTGTCGCCATGGCCACCGCTTACGCGTCGGGGTTGAAACGGGCCACCAGGCCACGATCGGTGATGAGGTAGATCGGCGCGTCCTCGAGCTCTGCGGTCTCCACGCGATCGACCCCGCCCACCGGCACGCTGCCGAAGACGTCGCCCGTGGGCGCATCGATCTGGGTGAGCACCTCGGCCTGCGGGTCGAACACCACCAGCAGCCCGTCGCGCACCGAGACCAGCCGCCCGCCAACGTCCCCGAGCGACCAGGTGATATCCCCGGTGCCAAGGTTCACGGCGCTGAAGCCATACTCGGGCAGGTCGATGTACACATGATCGCCGTACACCATCGGCCGGCCGGTGATGGGCCCCTGGGTGGGAACGCGCCACAGGTTCCGGCTGCTGGCAGGCGTGAAGGCCCACAGCGACTGGTCCTCGCTGGGCACCAGCAGCATGCCCGGCGCCGCCACCGGCGTGGCGCCCGGCCCGTCGAACAGGGCGTTGGTCCGCTGCCCCCCACCGGCCCGCATCATGGCCGTCCCGCGGGCGGGATCGATGAACAGCACGTCGCCACCGGTGCTCACGAACGAAGCGATGCCGTCCACCATGACCGCTTCCATCTGCACGGGATGGTCCAGTTGGTTCCCCCAGAGCTTGATCTGCCGCGTGGGCACGTAGCTGAAGACCTGACCGTCGGCACAGCCAAACAGCAGCTGCCCCTCGTGACGCGTCGGGCCGGTGGTGACCACCAGCGGCAGCGTCTGCCGAGCGCGGAGCTCGCCGCTGAGCACGTCCAGCACGTACAACTCCGAAGAAGAGTTCGCGTACACCAGGTTGCCCTGACGCTCGATCCCCAGGAAGGGCGTCACCGGGCTCTCAAGCTGCGTGCTCCATCGCACGGCACCGTCCTGGGCGTCGATGCAACTGAGCGTCGAACCGCCCTCGATCACCAGCACCACGTCCTCGTAGGCCACCACGTGCTCCACCTGCTGGCGACGCGTCACGATCGGGTACGCCCGCCAGCCCCGGCTATAGCCGATCGAACGCAGCGCCCCGCTGTCGAAGCTCGCCGAGGACTCCTGCTGGGTCGTCGAGATGGGCGGGCCGATCTCCGAGGAACTCGCGCACCCGCCCGGAACGAGCGAAACCAGAACCAGGCAGGCGGCCGAACGCCCCAGCAACCGGCGGGCTCGGCGATTCGGACGAGAGGCGGGCATATCAATGGAAGTACGCATCCGTGGAAGGCTCCAAGGCTGGGTTGTGGCCCGTACGGTTGCTGGAAGGCGGCACCGGGCCCGTGCGCCCCCTGATGTCTGCCGCACAGTATCCGGCCCCCGCGGCAGGGGGTCAAGGGCCACCTTGGCCCCATCAACAGGCCCGGGCGGCGCCCCAATGCGTTCGCCCAGACCACCCCAACGGTTTCCAGCGCCCAGCGAAAGGCCCCGGCACCCCATGTACACCGGTCTCATCCACAGCGTTGGCACAATCCTGGAATCAATCCCCACAAACGCTGGCGTCCGCCTGGTCGTCGCCGCGCCACCCACCCTGCTGACCGACCCAGGCCCCACACCAGGCGAATCGATCAACATCGACGGCTGCTGCCTGAGCCTCGTGGAGTCTCGGGCGGAAAGTGACCACCTCGCCCTCGCCTTCGACGCCACGCCCCAGACCCTGGCCAATACCACCCTGGGCCGCCTCCAGCCCGGCGCGCGCATCCATCTGGAACGCTCCTGCACCCCCACCACCCTCCTGGGCGGGCACCTCGTGCAAGGCCACGTCGACGCCGTGGCAACCATCTCACCCGTCACCAAGCACCCCC
>JBITAF010000059.1:0-11832 GCA_044440025.1 Phycisphaerales bacterium JB060
CGATGCGGCCGCGCGGGATGCCGCGCCCGCCCAGGGCCAGGTCGAGCGAGAGCGCGCCCGTGCTGATGCCCGGGATGTTGAGCGCCGCGTTCTCGTCCAGGCGCATGATCGCGCCCTTGCCGAAGTTGCGCTCGATCTGCCCGACGGCCAGGTTCAACGCCTTGGCCTTCTCGGGGCTTGGTTCGGCTTTCTGAGGAGCGGTGGTGGTGGGGGCCTTGGCGTCGCCCTTGTCCTTCTCGGGGGCAACGACCTCGACCGCGCCGTTGGACTTTTCGTCGGTCTTGGCGCCAGACTTCGAGGACTTCTCGGCGGTCGCGGAACCGGCAGAACCCTTCGTGCGTGCCATGGGGCACCTCCAGATGTTTCGGCGTGCCGTGGCCTGCTGAAGCATCTTTGTGCTCCAGCCGGGCGTCACACCGCTGCAGCGCTCGTGGCCCGGGCCCGGTCCACCATGACCGAAGGGCGTCGGGGGCCGGGGGCGGCGCTGGTCGCGTGCCCGGCCGGGCCAGTGTACCAGAGCCCGAACAACTCGTCAAGTGTTCGGGTCATGATCTGTGTAAAAGTTTTCGTGGTCACGCGGGGCCCGTATGCTGGCAGGCAGCATCGAAGGAGCCAGACCCCATGCCAGAATCCGTGACCATCGACGGACCCTGCCCCCTGACCGCCTACATCGTCAGCGACGACACCGGCTGGAGCATCGAGCCCGCCGGCCCCACGCGAGAATGGATGGACAAGACCCCCGGCAAGGGCGCCTACCGCTGCCTGCCCCTGGCCATGGCCAATCAGGGCGGCTGGGTCATCCCATGCCCGGCCACGGTCTCGATGCGCTGGAACGGCAAGGACATGCCCGACGCCCTGACCATCAAGGTCCACGACGGGCCCAAGGGCATCGACCAGTTCATCGTCAGCCACTTCGGCAGCGGCATCGTCACCTTCCGCCTGCCCTGGCTCTTCCGCACGCCGCCGAAGATCGGCCTGCTGGTGCGCGGGGCGACCAACTATCCCAAGGACTACGCCGTCCCGCTCGACGGCCTGGTCGAGACCGACTGGTCGCCCAGCACGTTCACCATGAACTGGAAGGTCATGAAGCGCGGCACCGACGTCTGGTTCCGCAAGGGCGAGCCCATCTGCATGATCATGCCCTACCCGCTCGCATTGCTCGAGTGGACCGAGCCGGGCGCCACCAACATCGAAAAGGATCCCGCCACGCAGAAGGCCTACCTGAGCTGGGCCGCCAGCCGCCAGCAGGCCATCACCCGCCACCAGGGCGGCCAGGATACCTGGCAGAAGGACTACATGAAGGGCCAGACCGCGGGCGGCACGGTGGCGCCCGAGCACCACCGCACACGGCTGAAGCTCAAGCAGTTCGGCAAGCGGTAAACACGAAGAACGCCCGGGAGTCACCCCGGGCGTCACGCAAGGCTGGTTGTTTTTGAAGGCTTACTCGCAGCCCGCGTCGAACGCGTTCTGGAAGCACAGGAAGTCGAAGATGTCCAGCGAGCCGTCCTCGGTGCAGTCGGCCGCCAGGTCGCCCGCGTCGAACGCGTTCTGGAACGCAAGGAAGTCAAAAATGTCCAGGACGCCGTCTTCGTTGAAGTCGGCAAAGCACGCCGAGTCGGCGCAGCCGGTGCGGCGGACGAGACCTCGTACGTCGATGGCCGGATCACCGACAAGCGTGAAGTTGCCGCCCACGTAGAGATCGTTGTCCCACACGTGCAGGCCGAAGACGCTGGCGAACGTGCCGCTCGTGGCCGGCTGGCTGGCGATGCCGCCGTCGACGGGGATCCACTCGTCGCCTACTAGTTTCGCGAGGTACTCGATGGGCGGAACGGCCGTGCCGGCAACGTACAGGGCCGGGCCGGTGCCGTCGTCCCACACCTGCAGGTCCGTCACGCGGCCGCCGAACTCCTGACCCACGGCCGACCATTCCGCGCCGTCCCACTTGTACACGCTGGCAAAGGGCACCCCGGGAATGCGTACTCCGCTGCCCATGCCGACGTAGAGCGCCGGGCCGGTGCCGTCATCGAACACCGTCATGGCCGCCACCTGGGACACCACGCTCCCAGCAAGCAAGCCCGCGCCAACCGGTTCCCACGAGGTGCCGTCGAAGCGCCCGAGCAGGTTGGTGCCCGCGGCGCCGCCGATGCTGTCGAAGCGGCCGCCGGCATACAGGGCCGGGCCGCTGCCGTCGTCGAACATCTCGATGGCGAAGACGGTAGGGCTGAACGAGCCGGTGATGCCAAGGCCATCGCCCACGGGCAGCCACTGCTCGCCGTCCCACTGGGCCAGGTCGGCCGCGAACGTGCCGCCAATCTCGGGCCAGGCGCCGCCGATGATCATGTTCTCGCCATCGCCGACATCGCCGGTGGTTATAGCCCAGATGCTCTGGGGCGCCGGCAGATTCGCGCCCATCGAGACCCACTCGGTCCCGTTCCACGCCGCGATCGAACGGGTGTCGGCGACGCCGCCCGCGCTGGCGAAGAACCCGGCCACGACGAGTCGCTCTTCGCCGAACACGTCGTAGGGCATGATGGTGGTCAGGAAGCCGTTGGTGCTTCCGGTGCTCAGGCCGGGGGTGCCCACGCGCGACCACGTGTTCGTGTCGCGATCCCACGCCGCGAGGATGGTCGAGCCCGCCACGCCGGTAATGCCGCGGAACGAGCCGCCAACGTAGAGCTTCTCGCCCGAGCCGTCGTCCCAGTTCATGATGGGCTGGACGTAGCCGTCCACTAGGCCGGGGTTGCCGATGGCGCCATCCCACGCCGGATCGCACTGCGCGTGCGCGGCGCAAGCCAAGCCGGCGCCCGCAAGAATGCCGAGAACGGTCTTCGTCTGCATGAAAAATCTCTCCTGATGGGGTCCCTCAGCGGCCCACGACCGCATGGCATGCTAACAGAGAAGCCCCCGATTCATTCGCTGAATCGGGGGCATTTCTGGAAATCCTGAATGGAGTGCCCGTTATGCGGGCCTTCTCGGCGTGCCGCTTACGGGCAGCCGGCGTCGAAGCCGTTCTGGAAGCACAGGAAGTCGAAGATGGTCAGCGACCCATCCTCGTCGCAGTCGGCCACCAGGTCGCCCGCGTCGAACGCGTTCTGGTAGGCCAGGAAGTCGAAGATGGTCAGTTCGCCGTCGCCGTCGAAGTCGGCGTAGCAATCGCTGGCCGTGCAGCCAGTGCGGCGCACGATGCCGCTGGCGGCCTCGCCGTTCACGGTCTCGAAGCTGCCGCCAACGTACAGGTCGCCGTTCCACTCGGCAAGGCCGAAGACCGACCCGCCGTCAGCGCCGCCATCGACGGTCACCCAGGTGTCGCCCTCGAGGCGAGCCAAACGGCCCAGGTCCGAACTGCTGGTGGCCATGTACAGCGCCTCGCCGCTGCCATCGTCCCAGACGAACAGGTCGCTGACGATGCCGGTGAAGTCCTGGCCGACGCCTGACCACTCGGTGCCGTCCCACTTGTACACGTCGGCCATGTCCGACGAGCTGGCGGCAAAGAAGCTGCGACCGCCGACGTACAGGGCCGGGCCGCTGCCATCGTCAAAGACCGCCAGCTGGCCGGCGTCGGCAACCGGTGAGGTCCCGAACAGTCCGGCCTCGACGGGTTCCCATGCGCCGTCCTTGAAGCGCGCCAGCAGCGGAATGCTCTGGCCGTCGATCTGGTTGAAGCGACCACCGGCGTACAAAGCCGGGCCCGAGCCATCGTCGAAGATGACCGTGCCGAAGACCGTGCCGACGAACGCGCCGCCGCCGCCCACGGGGGCCCAGCTGCTGCCGTCCCACTGCGCCACGCCCGCGCCGGTCGAGCCGCCGATGCCCTCGAAGGCGCCACCAACATACAGGCGCTCGCCGTCGCCCAGATCACCGGTCGTCATGGCCCAGATCGCATCAAAGAGGGCGAAGCCGGGATCCATCGAAAGCCACTGCGACCCGTCCCAGGCCGCGATGGACATCGAATCGGCCAGGCCGCCAGCGCTCGCGTAGAACCCGCCGACGATCAGGGCTTCAGAGCCATTCACATCGAAGGTCTCGAAGCTCGTGACGAACGCGTTGGACGAACCCGCGTCGATGCCGGTTTCGCCCAGCCCACGCCAGACGCTGCCGTCCCAGTTCGCGACGTACGCCGTGGAGGTCGAGTCGCCGATCATCGGGAATGAACCGCCGGCATACAGGGCCTCGCCACTGCCGTCATCCCAGACGAACATCGGCTGCACGTACCCGTCCGCCACGCCCGGGTTGCCGATCTCGTAGCTCCACGCGGGCTCGCACTGCCCGAACGCCATGGTGGCCGAAGTAGCGAGGCCGGCAACTGCGATAAGACGGGTCGAAAACGTGTGATTCTTCTTACTCAATGATCTCTCCTTGTTTGAAGGGGGTGGGGAAACTGAACAAGGCCCCAGAGAGTCTGCCGCCGAGGGTGGCCGTCATATTGGACGCGACGCCGGTCCGGTAACAGGCCACCCATACCTCTCCGCACATGAGATGCGGGCGGGGGCGGGTCTCACTGGACCGTTCGTGCCATGACGCCGATGGATCCCCAGAGAAGCGCCCTGCGCGCCAACGAGGGAGAATCTGCATGCAACCTGCCGCCAATGCGACAAACCCGATCGCCACCGAGGGGCCAAACACAGTGCGAGAGAACTGCGGCCGGGTGCTGGTGGTCACGCCCAAGGGGCCCAGCCTGGGCGAGTGGGACGCCGCCGGCGTGCTCGCCGAGATTGCCACCGATGTTGCCCGTGCCCGGGGTCGCGTCCTGCTGGACATGAGCAGGATCGAGTACATGTCCAGCGCGGGCATATCGATGCTCGTGCAACTGCGGGAACTGAGCATGGGCGAGGGGGGCTCGCTCGCGCTTTCCAACCTTGCCAAGCCCATCGCCGGCGTTCTCAAGACCACAAAGGTCGACCGCCTGTTCACCATCGCACCGAGCCGTGAAAAGGCTCTGGCAAAACTGGGTAAACAGGGCTAACTGAGCTGTCTGCGAACGACCACCGGCCAGACTACCGCCGGCCCGACAAGCGCCCGCCCATGCGCCTGGGCGGCAGCTTCGTGGGCACCACCCCGCCGGGGAACTTGCTCTCGTCGGCGGTCTTGGGCAACACCTTGCCCTGACGCTCCAACGTCCGCTGCTTGGAGCGCTCTTCGCGGGCCGCTTCCTGCTCACGCCGTTCACGCACGGCTGCCGGCTCGGGCCCGGGCTTGAAGTCCGGGTAGTCCATGTACGGAATGTGCGTGTTGATCCGCGTCTCGATCTCGGTCAGCAGTTTGCCCTGCTCG
Organism: Phycisphaerales bacterium JB060; assembly: GCA_044440025.1. Lineage (GTDB taxonomy): Bacteria > Planctomycetota > Phycisphaerae > Phycisphaerales > UBA1924 > JAHCJI01. The sequence goes on from JBITAF010000059.1 coordinate 5,272, forward strand.
GGGGTCACCAGGCTCCACGCGACGCCGCCGCGACCGGCACGCGCCGTGCGCCCGATGCGGTGGATATACAGGTCCGGGTCCTCGGGCAAGTCATAATTGATGACGTGGCTGATGCCCTCGACGTCGATGCCGCGGCTGGCCAGGTCGCTGGCGATGAGCACGCCCAACTCGCCCGTGCGGAGCCGGCTCATGACGCTGTTACGCTTGCTCTGACGCATGTCGCCGTGAATGGCGACCGCGTCGATGCCCTTGTCGCGCAGCAGCTTCTCCAGGTCGTCTACCACGCGCTTGAGCCGACAGAAGACGACCGTCAGCGCGGGCTCTTCGTGCGTGAGCAAGTGCACCAGCAGCCGCTTCTTGTCCCACGGCTGCACGGTCAGGTAGTGCTGTTCCACCACGCTGACGGTTAGCGAACCGGCCGAGGCGACCAGCTTCTCGGGGTTGTTCATGTACTGGCGGGCGAGCTTCTCGATCTCTTCGGTCAGCGTGGCCGAGACGAAGATCGTCTGGCGGTCCTTGGGGCAGGCGCTCATGATGCGGCGGATGTCCTCGCGGAATCCGATATCCAGCATCCGGTCGACCTCGTCGAGAATCGCTACCTGGATCTTGTCGAAGCGCAGGTAGCCCCGCCGCTCCATGTCCATCACGCGGCCGGGCGTGCCCACGATGATCTCGGGCTTCCTGGCCAGCTTCTTGGCCTGCTTCTCGATCGGGTCGCCGCCGTAGATCGCCACGACGTTCAGCCCGCTGTGCTTGCCCAGGGTCTGGAGTTCGCTGGTGATCTGGAGCGCCAGTTCACGCGTCGGCGCCAGAACCAGGCCCGCGAACGAGTCGCCGGGATCGATCAGGGACAGCAATGGCAAGCCGAACGCCGCCGTTTTTCCCGTACCGGTTTTGGCCTGGCCCAGCACGTCCTTGCCCGTTAGCGCGACGGGAATCAACATCGACTGGATCATGGTGGGGTGGACGAATCCCTCGTCGTCCACCCCCTCGAGTACGTCTTCGACCAGATCGAAGTCGTCGAACGTCACCGAGCGATCAAAGATCGTCTCGTCGCGCTCGGGCTTGCCCTTGGCCTTGCTGTTCGAGCGCCGGCCTTGCGGCGCACCATCGGCCTTGGTCTTCGACGCGCCCTTGGAGGGCTTGGGGGCGGGCGTCTTCTTGTTGGTCTTCTTTGAAGGGGGCAGGGTGGACTTCCTCTCCGGCGGGGACGCGAAGGCCCTCGCCGATCTGACACATCGGGCGACCGGGACTCGACAGAGTCCGCGGCCTTGGCTTGGGTTACTTGGCCGAGATGGCGTGCACCTTGGTGCGGGTCACCTTGCTGCGGCCGGACTTCTTGGTCGACGGGCCGGCCGAGGTCTTCGTGCTGACCTTCTTGCCAACCTTCTTGGTGGTGGTCTTCTTGCTGGTCTTCTTCGTCGTGGTCTTGCCGGCGCTGGTGGCCGGCGCGGTCTTCTTGGTCGTCTTCTTCGACGTCTTCTTGGTGGTCTTCTTGCCGGTGGCGCCGGCCTTCTTGGTCGTCTTCTTAGCCATTGGTGTCCTCAACGCGGCAGCGGCCGCGGGCACGTCATTCGCCCTCACGATAAGGGCCTCAATCCTAGCACCTACCCGCCGCCCGTTAGGCCTCGGGCCGCTGGAAGAACATCGACCCGAACGTGTAGCGGGCCTGCGGGTGCTTGCGATTCAGCGGGTACCGATCGCCCGTGTCCACGAAATCGCCGCCCACCAGCGGAAGCCCGATCAGGTCGCCGAGGCGGTGCGCATCTTCCATCGAACGCATCGGCGCCTCCATCGGCCCGTGCTCGCCGAAGTCGAACGTGATGCACAGCATCCCGCCGGGCCGCACCAGCCCGCCCATCCGGCTGGCCACCCGCGCCTGCTCGGGCGGCAAGATGTGCTCGATCACGCTGAAGCAGTACACCCGGTCAAACCCAGCCTCGGGCGCTCCCAGGTCCGCCGCCGAAGGATCCTCCTCGCCCAGGTTCGTCGTCCGGCAGTCCAGGTTCAGATTCTGCCTCTGGGCCGCCTCCATGCTCTGCCGGGTCATCGTCGGGTCGATGTCCAGGCACACCACCCGGTCGCCCAGGCTCCCGAGGTAGAAGATCGGCAGGGTCATCGCGCCGCCAACGTCCAGGCAGTGCAGCTTCGTCCCCGGCTCGCGCGTCGGCCCACTCGCCCCGGTCAGGGCCAGGCCGCGGCTGTACTCCCACATCTTGTGCGGGCGCACGTACCACCGCTTCTTGACCGCCCCGTTCACGCCCAGGGGCTCGCCCTTGAGCCGCCAGCGCAGCACCCACTTCTTCATGTCGGCCACCGTCGGGGCAACCCGTCGGTCCCTGGCGTCCTCGTACTGCAGCGTCTTATTGACACCCGTGAGGTCGATGGTCTGGCTCGTGCTCGGCACCGTCATAGTGGAAGCCTGGGTCACTCGGTCTCGCTCCTTTGCTCGCGTTTGCTTCGGCGAAGCTCGTCCTGAAGCTCCAGCATGCACACGTACTTCATGAGGGTATAAGCCGCCATCGCTCCGGCGGCGGCCCACCCGCGCGTACCATCCTTATACCCAAGCCTGAAGATCGCCTGACGCACGAACGCCTGAGGCGGCGAGGTCGCCAGCTTCCACGCGCTGGCCCGCTTGCCCCGCTCGTGCAGCCCCTTGGCCATCAGTTCGGCGTGCCCGACGTGCTTTCGCATGAGATCTGCAAAGCTGGCGAAGCTGTCGTGCCGCAGGTCGCCCCGCAGGTCCTCGATCACCTCGCCGGGCTCCAGCGGCCGCAGGTCGTAGTGGGGGTTGATGCCGTGCCACTGGTATCGGTGCTTGCGGACCAGCCGCAGACGCCACTCGGGCTGCCACGTGTGCTCGAAGAACCGGCCCTTGTAGAACACCTTGCGGTTCACGCGGTAGCCCGTGGGCCCGCCCTCACGCCCGAGGTCGAGGGCCTCGATCGATGCCCGGAGCTCCGGTTCGAGCGACTCGTCGCTGTCGAGCGGCAGGATCCACGGCTGCTGGCACTGCTCGTAGGCGTACCGCACCGTCTCGACGTAGCCAAGCCATTCGATCTCGATGACCCTCGCCCCGTGCTCTCGCAAGATGGCCAGCGTGCCATCGGTCGAGCCAGAGTCCACCGCGACGATCTCGCGCCCAAGCCCGCGCACGCTCTCAAGCGTCCGGCCGATGGTGTCTGCGTTGTTCTTGCAGATGATGGCCACCGAGAGGGGCTGGGGCAGGTGGTTGGGGGGCGGGGGCATCGGTGTCCTCGGGGCATCCTGGCGGCGGGAGCGGCCCGCGGGGAGGGGCAAACGAGAGATTCGGCGGCCTGAAACGGCCCGAACGTACACTAGGGGCCGATGGCTCGCTCCCCCAGCTTCACCGCCCGCAGGCACAGCGCCCAGGCCGACGGCCCGGCGTGGGCCGCGGCGCTCGTCGATGAGCCCTGGGCCGATACCGCCGTCCTCTTGAAGGAAGACGGCTCCGTCCGCGTGCTGGCCGCGAAACTGCGCGGCCAAGATGTCGTGCTGAAGTTCTATCGGTATCAGGGCGTGGTCAGCCGCGTTCGGGCCCGGCTGGGCGTGGCCGCGGGCGATCGCCACTGGGCCGGCGCCGCGCTGCTGGCCGCCGAGGGCATCCCTAGCGCCCCCATGCTCTCCCTGCTCAGCCGCACCAAAGGCGGCGTGCGCGAGGACTGCCTGATCATGGGCCGGCTGGAGGGCGTCACCCTGCTGCACTGCATGGACCAGGCACGCCGTGGCCAGATGCCTCCAGCCCGCCAGCACGCCCTGGCCGACGCCGTGGGCCTCCAGGTCGGCTGCCTGCTCGCCGCCGGGTTGCACAATCGCGACCACAAGCCCAGCAACCTGATCGTGCGATTCCCAGAGGCGGACGACGACGATCGGCCCACCGTGGCCATCGCCGACTGCCAGGGCGTCCACCGCCTGACGCGGGACCGCAGCCGCCACGCCATCCGCACGCAGGCGGGGCTGGCCATCGAGGCCATCGGTGCGGGCGTGCTGCCGCGCCGGGCCATCATCGCCCGCACACTGCGCGCCGCCGTGGCCGCCTACACCGCCCACCGCTTCGGCGATGTCCCCATCGAGCACGCCCTGCGCATGCCCAAGGCCGAGCAGGACCGCGTCCTGGCCGCCCTCCCCCCGGGCACGGCCCTCAAAGCCTGGCCCCGCATCGCCCAACGCATCCGCCTGCACGGCGATCCCACGCCCAGGGTCGATCCGCTCAGCCCACCCCAGGCGGCCAGCCCATGACCCGGGGCGACATGCCGACCAAGGTCTGCCAGACCTGCGGCCGAACGTTCGCCTGGCGCAAGAAGTGGGAGCGATCGTGGGACCAGGTCCGCTACTGCTCGGACCAGTGCCGCCGCGAGAAGCCCGGCCCGCTTGACGCACAGCTCGAAGCGGCCATCCTCGAACTGCTCGCCACCCGCGACGCCGGCGCGACCATCTGCCCGAGCGAGGCCGCCCGCGCCGTGCGGCCAGATGACTTCCAGCCGCTCATGGAACGCACACGCCGCGCCGCCCGCCGTCTGGCGCGCGATGGAAGGATCGAGATCACCCAGGGCGGCGCGCCGGTCTCGCCCGACGATATCCGAGGTCCGATCCGGCTCGGCGCCAAGAGTTGACGTTCACCGATCTAAAGAGCTCGCCCGCCCGATCGCCGAATCGCCGAACTTACGCCGGATCGCGTCGGCCGCCTCGTCCACCCGGCTGGATTTGTGATGCTCGGCCGCATCGAACAGCCCGGGCCCCTCGGGATTTCGCAGGTGGCTCGCGCTCACGCCCAGCAGGCGCACGGGCTCGAAGTTCCTCTTCGCCCACGCGTCCAGCAGTGCCGATGCCTCGCGCACGATGGCGGCGCTCTCGAAGGTTGGCTCGGCCAGCGCGTGCGAGCGGGTGATGGTCCTGAACTCGCCGTTGCGCACCTTCAGCGTGATGGTGCCCGCCGCACGGCTGGCCCGCCGCAGACGCCAGGCCACGCGCTCGGCCAGGTCCACCACCTGCGCATGGCACTGATCGAGCGTGGTCAGGTTCTCGCCGAAGGTCCGCTCGTGGCCGATCGACTTGGCCCGGCGGTCGGTCACCACGGGCCGGTCATCGATGCCCCGGCAGCGGTTGTACAGGCTCTCGCCGTGCGTGCCGAACATGCCCCTGAGCGTCTTGATGTCCAGCCGTCGCACGTCGCCGAAGGTGCGGATGCCCAATCGCTCGAGCTTGGCCTGCCCCACGGCGCCCACGCCCCAGAGCCTGGAGATCTCCAGGGGCTCCAGGAACTTCTCGACCTCGCCCGCGCGCACGACCACCAGCCCATCGGGCTTATCCAGGTCGCTGGCGATCTTGGCGACCAGCTTGCTCGGCGCCACGCCGATGCTCACCGTCAGCTGCGTCGCACGCTTGACGTCCTCGCGGATCTTCCTGGCGATTGTCTCGCCATCGCCCAGCAACCGCAGGCTGCCGGTGACATCCAGGAACGCCTCGTCGACGCTCAGCGGCTCGACCAGCGGCGTGACGCGCTCGAACACGTCGAAGACCGCCCGGCTGGCCTCCTTGTACTTCTCGAAGCTGCCCTTGACGAAGATCGCCTGCGGGCACAGCCGCCGCGCCACCGCCCCGGGCATCGCGCTGCGGCAGCCGAACGCGCGTGCCTCGTAGCTCGCCGCCGCGACGACGCCCCGCGGCCCCGCCCCACCCACCAATACGGGCTTGCCGCGCAGCTCGGGGTTGTCCCGCTGCTCGACCGACGCGAAGAACGCGTCCAGGTCGGCGTGCAGGATGGTGCGGGATTCGCCGGGGGCGGGCATGGGAGATGATAAGGTCGCCAACGACAACACCCGGCCCGAAAAAGGGCCCGGGCGTCGCCGCTGGGCGCCTGCTCACCCGCAGCCCGCGTCGAAGCGGTTCTGGTAGGTCAGGAAGTCGAAGATCGTGAGTTGTCCGTCCTGGTCCAGATCCGCCCGCAGGTCGCCCGAGTCAAAGAGGTTCTGGAAGGCCAGGAAGTCGAAGATCGTGAGCTCGCCATCGGCGTCGCGATCGGCGGCGCAGATGACGACGATGACCGAGTCGCCGGTGTAGACCACGTGGGCCGGACCGATGGCGCCCACTGGCTCGATGGTGGTGCTGGCGAACGAGCCGTCGATCATCGAGGCCGTAATGATCTCGAACTGGTCGCGCGGCTCGGGCACGTAGCCGTCGACGAAGTTCACGTCGAGTGTGCCGTCGAGTGTGATGATGGCGCCGCTGTTGCCATCGATACGGTCGTACTCATCATCGGCCGTGCCGCCGGCGTCGATGGCGACGCGGGCGGTGGGGGTCATGGCAAAGGGCGCGACGCTCGGTTGGAGCAGGCCGATGCCGTCAAGGCCAGAACCGGGCGCGAGCGTGCCCGCACAAGTCCAGCTCCCTCTAACTGTCCCCTGCCCGGTGACGACGGCGGATTCGCCCAGGGTGGCCGCGCCCGTGGTCGGGCGGAGGATCGCCCTGGCGGCATCTCTGCCGTTGAGCAGCACGCGTCCTTGGAGTGTGACGCCCTCGACCACCCGAAGCTCGGAGACC
>JBITAF010000060.1:0-45786 GCA_044440025.1 Phycisphaerales bacterium JB060
ATGCCTGCGGAACCGCTGGTTCTGCAAAAACATGTGGTAGCTGTTCTCGATCGTGCGATAGCTGGTGGCAAAGTGCCCGTGCCAGAACAGCGTCATCTTCTCTTCAATCGGGCGTGGCGTCTCGATCATCCGCTTCAGCCACCACCGCTGGATCTCTCGCATCTGCAGGCGGTCCCGACGCTGGGCCTGCTGACGCATCGCCCGAAGGTTGGCAAGCACGTCTTCATCTCGCGATCGACGCGCCTGCGCGGCCATCCGGCGTTCCTCCTCGGTGTAGGGACGCATGATGTTGCGATCGAACAGGTCCGCCTCCGGCGTCGCGTCCTGCGCGTCGGGCGTCTCGAGCAGATAATCGACCGCTCGCTCGGGGCCCATGCCGGCGATCGCCGAGATCTGCGCGGGCGTACCGCCAAAGCCCGCCCGCCAGAGCAGGTGCCGCGCCGCATCGAAGCCGAACTCCTCCGCCGAAATCGGTTCCCATACGCGACGCAACGCCGCACGCTCGCGCCGCTGCCGCTCGGCCAACGTTTCACGAACCTGCTGTCCGGTTTCCTGGCTGGCCATCGCCATGCTCCGTGTGCCCGCGGCCGCGAGGCCGGACCCGAGGCGCCTCACACACTTCATCGGCCGTCCACACCCTTTGAACGCGAGAAGCGGCGCGGCATTGCACCGGCCTGCCCGTTCGCACGCGATGTTTCTTGGGTTCAGGCCGACGCCGCTTGCACCGAAGGCGACCCGCGGGAAGCCAGCACCAGGCCGCCCCACACCACCGCGGCGCTCGCGCTGGCCAACAGCAGGGCGCCATTGGCCTGGTGGGCGAAGGTCACCAGGGCCGTCGCCGCAGGCACACTGGCGGCGTCCGCTAACTGATCGGCCGTCGGCACCACACGCTTCTCTCCCCCGGTCACCAGCGCGAAGGCCACCCATCCCAGCACGAACTGCAGAACGACCACGGCGAACAACAGCCGGCCTAGTCGGCCGCACACCAGCGCGCCCTCGCGGTCGCCGGCCACCTGGGAATCCACCGATGGCCCGTGCCCCTGCCCGATCAACGCAAATCCCACGATCGCAGCGAGCACCACCACGACCACTGAGAAGCCCATATGCCCGTGCAGGGCCGGGCCGGCCCAGGAGGTTGGCTCGACCGCCATGCTGCCGTGCCGGTACATCGCGCCCATCACGAGTTGGGCCACCAACGCGCCAAGCAGCAGCCACGCCCCGGTACGCACCCAGGCCCGCGGCCGATCGAGCGTTCGAAGGCGGCGCGCCGTGGGAGTCAGCCAGGCGGCGAACATCACCATCGATGCGAAGTAAACCTGACCAAGCACGCCGTGGATCGTTCCCAGCAGCGGGTTGGCCTCGGTCACCCGTGTGCCCCCGAGGACGCCCTGGGCGCTCACCATCAGAATCAGCGCGGCGGCAGCCTGAGCGGGACGGTCAGCCCGAAGGGAAAGCAGGAACCACGCCACGCTGGCAATGGCCACCGCCACCGCGGCACCACCAAACGCCAGACCGCCAAGGCTCCCGGTCACGTGCAACCGCAGCCCGGCCACCAGCAGGGTACCGACCAGCACCACCGCGATGAAGGACGCAAGCACGTCGCCCCTCTTGCGCAACGTGGCGGTCGCCCACACGAACACCGCCAGCGAGATAGTCGTCACTCCCACCAACGAGCCGAACAGCCGGTGCGTGTGCTCCAGGAAGATCCGCGGATCGGCCATCAGCGCGATGGGATACAGGAACATGTTCGCCCCGTACGTGCCCGGCCAGTCGGGGACGGCAAGCCCCGAACCCGTGCTGGTTACCAGCCCACCCAGAAGAAGCAGGGGCGCCACCGCGGCAGCAGCCACGATAGCAAACCGCGACGCCCAGTACGCAAGGGGCCGGGGCGGCAAAGGGCCCTTCAGCCATCCGCCGGCAAGCCCGCAGATGGCCCCGCCTACCAGGCTCGCCGCCAGAAAACCGAGCATCGCCGCAGCAGCCGAGGGAGTCAGCCCCGCGGCTCCCTGTGCCGGAGCGGCGCCGTCGATGGTCTCCGAGACGAGCGAGCCCATGATGAGCAGGTTCAGGATGGCCGCCAGAAGGGCCGTCCCCCCACCGATGGCCCAACCCATTCGCTTGCCGCCAAAGAAGCCGGCGACAACCGCCCCGGCGACGATGACCACGGCCATGCCCGGCCCGGCGACGCTGGCAGGCAGATCAAGCCAGGGTTGATGTCCGATAAGCCACACCAGCCACATGGTGATCGCCGTGGCAAACCCCAGAACAATGGCGGGTCCGAGGGCTTGCCGTGACGAAATGGCTTCTGTGCGGGTTTTGCTCGCTTCGGTCGCCGTGGGGTGGCTGCTGGCGGGGATGGGGGGCGAGTGGGGGGTCATTGAGACTCCGTCTCACTTTCCGTGTAACAGTACTTTTTTCTGTCTGAGTGTACGCCTGACATGCTTTTTGGGTCGCGCGGTGGGAATATTGGGGCGTTGCTGGACCGCCGATCGGTCCGGCGACCGTTGTTTGGGTCCGGTGCGGTTTCCCTCGGGTGGGCGGCCGCTCGCGGTGCTACACGGGAGGCGTCCGGTGTCCGTTCGATTCCCCGTCTGGATGAACTTGTTGCCCACGGTGGGCGCTATTGGTGGGGCCCTGGGTCTCATCGCGGCCATCACCATCGTGACCTACTACTTCACGCCCAAGTACTGGGAGGTCGGCTATATGCCCACCCAGCCAGGCTCGGGCTTCAGCCACCAGATCCACGCCGGCAAGCTGGGCATGGACTGCCGATACTGCCACACCAATGTGGAGAAGTCGGCCGAGGCGAATGTGCCCCCGGTTTCCACGTGCATGGGCTGCCACACCGAGGGCATGCTCTCGCCCGTGTATGACCCGGCTGAGAAGGTCGAGTTTGTCCGTACGGCGTGGACAGAGGACGCGTCGATCCCGTGGGATCGCATCCACAAGCTTCCCGATTACGTGCGCAACTTCCCGCACCATATCCACGTGAACGCGGGGGTGAGTTGCTACTCGTGCCACGGGCAGATCGAGGCTATGCCCGTTGTCTACCAGGCCGAGCCGCTCAGCATGAGTTGGTGCCTGGATTGCCACCGCGGCGTGGGCGATGCGCTCGAGGGCCACGGCGATCCGGCCGACTTCCTCGTGCCCAAGGACAAGGTCACCGATCTGGAATGGGTCGAGACGGCGTGGCTTGGCGACATGGCCGGGACGCAGGCCCAGATCGCCAGCGCCAAGGCCGTGCTGGAGGGCATCCGGCAGATGCCCCCCGAGAACTGCGGCGCGTGCCACTACTAAATGCCGGGTGATTCGCAGAAGATCGCCCCGCTCGAATCAGGCTTGCCAGCCGGAGAAGAACCGCATGGCAGAGAAGAACATCGACCAATGCCCCTCCACCCGCGGGAAGCGCACCATCGATCGCGCGCCGCGGAAGCTCGCCGAGACGGCCGGGCGGCCGGTGTGGCGCAGCGCCGACGAGTACGTGGACAAGCCCGAGTTCCGCGAGTGGCTGGGGCGTGAGTTCCCCGCCCGCGCCAGCGAACTGCTTGAGGGCTCTCGCCGCGACTTTTTGAAGGTCATGGGCGCCTCGCTCGCCCTGGCCGGCGCCGCCACCATCCCCGGCTGTCGCCGCCCCGAGCACACCATCATGGCCTACTCGCGCGAGGTGCCCGAGGACCAGGTGCCCGGCCGCGCAAAGTACTACGCCACCGCCATGCCACTGCCCGGCGGCGGGGCGGAGGGCCTGCTGGTCGAGACGCACGAGGGCCGCCCGACCAAGATCGAGGGCAACCCTCTGCACCCGATCAATCAGGGCAAATCGAGCGTGTGGTCCCAGTCCAGCGTGCTTGACCTGTACGATCCATACCGCCTCATGCAGGTCAGCTTTGAGAACCCCGCCCGCGGCGCACTCCAGGCCACATGGGACGACTTTGGCGCGTGGGCTCGCAGCAACGATGGCTTCGCTCGCTACGACGCCACCGGCGGTCGCGGCCTGGCATTCGTTGCCGGCAAGCAGACAAGCCCGAGCCGCGACGCGATGCGCAATGCCGTGCTCCGACGCTGGCCCAACGCTCAGTGGGTTTCGTACGAGCCACTGGAGAATCCGAGTGCGGTCGAGGCGTCCCGCCTGGCCTTCGGCCAGCCCATGAGCGAGGAACTCCGGCTCGAGAACGCAAAGCGGGTCGTACTGGTCGAGCGCGACCCGGCGTACACCGACAACGACAACCTCCGCAACGCCCGAGGCCTCATGGCGCACCGGGCCCCGATGAAGGCCACCGATGACACCGGGGCGCCCGTCGATATGAGCCGCATCTACGCGGTGGAGGGCTCGCTCAGCGTCAGCGGCGGCAAGGCCGACCACAGGATGCGTCTGGCCCCCTCGCTCCAGCCGGCGTTTGTCGTGGCGCTCGCCAAGGCCCTGATGGCCGAACTGGGCGGAGACTCGGGCATCCGCGCCGCTCTCGACGCCGTTCCCGCGCCCCAGGGCGTGACGCTAAACGACGCGTGGATCCGCGAGTGCGCGGCCGACCTGGCGGCCCACCCCAACGAATCGGTCGTGCTGGTGGGTGCCTCGCTTCCTGTGGGTGTGCACGCGCTGGCCCACGCGATGAACGCCGCCCTGGGTGCCATCGGCCCGGTGCTGCGATATCGCCCCACGCCCTCCGACCTGGCGTCCAACGGTCACGCCGGGCTGGTCTCACTGGCCCAGGCGATGAACGCCGGCCAGGTGAGCACCGTGGTGTGCATGAACGTGAACCCGGTGTACGACGCGCCAGTCGAGGCCAACTTCGCCGCCTCGTTCGCCAGGGTGCCTACGCGGGTGACCCTGAGCGTTCAGGATACCGAGACCGCCGCGGCTTCCACGTGGCGGCTCAATGGCACGCACTATCTCGAGCAGTGGGGCGATGTGGCGGCGGCCGATGGGACACTGAGCGTCGTCCAGCCCATGATCGCGCCGCTGTACTTCGGGAAGAGCGAGATCGAGCTGCTGGCCTTCCTCGCGGGCGAGACCTTCGAGGAAGAGGCCCACCTGACCCACCTCGAAGAATCGGCCCGCAAGCAGGGCGCTGTGGTGGTCGATGGCCAGGATGGCCCCACCCGCGTGGGCAATGCCGACGGCGTCTTCCCCGAGGACAAGGCCGCTACCGATGCCGAGGGTGGCAGCGACATGCCCACGTGGCCCGACGGCCACCACATTGTGCGATCCGTATGGCGCAGCGTGATGCGCGAACGCTTCGACGTCACCGCCCGTGCCGAGTTCGAGAAACGCTGGCGCCGGGCACTGCACGATGGGTTGGTCGCCAACTCGGCTACCCGAGCGCGGACGCCCTCGGCCAACATGGGAAACCTGGCGGACGCAATCCGTGGTATGCGACTGGGCGCCGCTCCGGCCGCCGGCTCCATGGACGTCCTGTTTACGCCGGGGCGCACGCTCGATGGCCGCTACGCCGGCAACGCATGGCTTCAGGAACTGCCCGACATCGGCAGCATGACGACGTGGGACAACCCGGCGCTCGTCAGCCCGGCCACGGCCCGCAACATGGGCCTGGTGCCCGGCGGCGACAACCCCAGGCACGTCTACCTGCGCGAGCACACCACCGGCAAGATGATTCGCCTGAACATCGGCGGCCGCACCCTTGAACTGCCCGTGTGGATCTGTCCGGGTCTGGCCGACGACACCATTGTGCTCCGGTTGGGGTACGGCCGTACGCGTGGCGGCGCCGTGGCCGAGGGGGCGGGCGTCAACACCAACGAGCTCCCTGGGGCGGGCCAGTACTCGGCCATCGGCGCCGAGATGGAGCGCGTGCCGGGCGACTACTGGATCGCCAGCACGCAGAACCATTGGTCGCTGGAGGGCCGCACCGAGATCGTCCGCCGCGTCGAGCTGCCAGCCTGGCAGAAGTACGGCGACCTCAAGATCGATCACAGCGACGAGTACGAGCTGGCCACGAGTGAGCTGAACTTCGCCGAGCAACTCGGCACCGTCAGCCATGCCCCGCCCAACCAATCGATCTATGAGAATCCGATGAACGCCAGCACGGGCGATCCCGCCCCCGGCTCGACCTATAGCAAGAGCCCGCAGTGGGGCATGACCATCGACATGGCCTCGTGCATCGGTTGCGGCGTGTGCACGGTGGCGTGCCAGAGCGAGAACAACATCCCCGGGGTGGGCACGCGGGAGGTTGCCAAGTGTCGCGAGATGACGTGGATCCGCGTCGATCGCTACTTCGTGGGCGAAGAACTGAACGACCCCGAGGAGATCCTGCACCAGCCGGTGGCGTGCGTGCACTGTGAGAACGCTCCGTGCGAGACGGTGTGCCCAGTCAACGCGACTGTGCACGGGCCCGAGGGCCACAACTACATGGGCTACAACCGCTGCATCGGCACGCGGTACTGCGCGAACAACTGCCCCTATAAGGTCCGCCGGTTTAACTTCTTCGACTACGCCACCAAGCAACTCGAGGGCGGCCTGAACGAGGAGACAAGCCGGGCCACCGGTGGCGTCTTCGATGACAAGCTCCCGCCGAACCAGCACTTCATCCCTCCTCGCCTGCGTGCCAAGCTCAGCGAGATCGAGAAAATGGGTAAGAACCCGAATGTTACCGTCCGCTCCCGCGGCGTGATGGAAAAGTGCAGCTATTGCATCCAGCGCACCAACAACGCCAAGATCGAGACCAAACTCAAGGGGCTCGAAGCCGTTCCCGATGGCTTCGTGCAGACCGCCTGCCAGCTGGCATGCCCGACCGACGCCATCGTCTTTGGCGTTATCCTCGACGGGGGGAGCGCCGTGGCAAAGACCCGCGACAGCGGCCGCAACTACGCGGTGTTGGGCTACCTCAACACCCGCCCGCGAACGACCCACCTCATGGCGGTGTACAACCCCAACCCCGAGATCCTCAAGGCCGGGGACACCAAGGACCAGGAGCGGTACAAGTACCTCGACTGGCACCCCCACGACATCAAATGGAAGAAGAAGGGCCTCGAGCCGCACTACCAGCACATGGACGAGCACGGCCACGGTGAGCCGCACGCGGGTGTGGGCACCAGCTTCTTCGACCTCAACCGCAGCGACGATGACGCCGGCTATGCCCTCAGCCTGAAGGTGCTCAAGGGCGCGACCAGCCAGGGAGGCCTGCTGTGAGCCAACTTCCCCCTGACCAACGCACCAGCGATCGCCTGGCCGGCCGGGCGCCCGAGGCCTCGACCTACGCCCCCGAGCCGGGCACCGGCGACGGATCGCTGACCGAAGACCCCTCGTACCGCGCACCGCTGGTGCTCAACAACAGATCCGTGCACGAGATCACCGAGATCGTCTGCGGCTATGCCGAAAAGGCTCCCGGCCGATGGTGGCTCCCGCTATTCGGCACGGCCGCCAGCATCGCCGGCCTGGGCCAGTTGATGATCCTCTATCTGATCATCACTGGGGTGGGTGTCTGGGGCCTGAACAATCAGGTAGACTGGGCCTGGGATATCACGAACTTCGTGTTCTGGATCGGCATCGGTCATGCCGGCACGCTTATCAGCGCCATTCTTTGCCTCTTCAAGCAGCAATGGCGTACGGCCGTGAATCGCTCGGCCGAGGCCATGACCATCTTCGCGGTGATCTGCGCGGGCATCTTCCCGGGCATCCACGTGGGCCGGGCCTGGATGGCCTGGTTCCTGGCCCCCGTGCCCAACAGCAACTGGATCTGGCCCAACTTCCGCAGCCCGCTGCTGTGGGACGTGTTCGCGGTGAGCACATATGCCACCGTGTCGCTGCTCTTCTGGTTCATGGGCATGATCCCCGACCTGGCGACCCTGCGAGACCGTGCCGACCTGCGGCTGCTGAAAGATCCCCACCAACCCCGCCTGCCCTTCACGCCCTTCAAGCCCGACACACTGCGGTCGTTCATCTACGGCTTGCTCTCTCTGGGCTGGCGCAACTCGAGCCGGCACTGGATGCGGTACGAGAAGGCGTACATCCTGCTGGCCGGACTGTCGACGCCGCTGGTGCTCAGCGTGCACTCGATCGTGTCGTTCGACTTTGCGACCTCCATCCTGCCGGGCTGGCACACGACGATCTTCCCGCCCTACTTCGTGGCCGGTGCCGTGTTCGGCGGGTTCGCCATGGTGCTGTTCCTGCTGATCCCCGCCCGCGAGCTGTTCCCGAACATGAAGGACCTGCTCACGCTCCGCCATCTGGAGAACATGAGCAAGATCCTGCTGCTGACGGGCATGCTGGTGGGCTTCGCGTACGCCATGGAGTTCTTCATCGCCTGGTACGGCGGCAATGACTTCGAGTACTCGGTGTTCGCCTTCAACCGCGCCCTGCCCATCTGGCTGCACGAGGACGGTGCCCCCTACTGGTGGGCCTACTGGACGATGATCATCTGCAACGTCTTCACCCCGCAGGTGTTCTGGGTCAAGGCGCTCCGGCGCAACCCGGTGGTCATCTGGATCGTCGCCCTGCTCGTCACCATCGGCATGTGGTTCGAGCGATTCGTGATCATCGTCACCAGCCTCCACCGAGCATTCATCCCCGGCGAGTGGCACATGTTCTACCCCACCTGGGTCGACATCCTCACCTTCGTGGGCTCGTGCGGCATCTTCATGACGCTCTTCCTGCTCTTCCTGCGATTCCTCCCGATCTTCCCGATCGCCGAGATCAAGGCCATCCTGCCCGAGGCCGACCCACACGGCCACGGCGGTCTGGGCCACGGGCACCAGCAATCGCACGGCCCTGGCTCGGGCGGTGTGGGACATGGCACGAACGAACCAGTATCAACCACCCCCACCAGCACCGAAGGGGAGGGACACTGACATGGGTATCCTCGGTTTCCCATCAAAGGCAGACCACGGCTTCCGAACGCCCGAGGGCGGCGTTGTCCATGGCGTCATGGCCGAGTTCCCATCGTCGGCGGCGGTCTACCACGCGGCCGAGCAAGTGCGCGACGCGGGCTTCAAGAAGTGGGACGTGTTCGCCTCGTTCCCTATCCACGGCATCGATGAGGCCATGGGCATGAAGCGGACCAGGTTGCCGCTCATCGTGGCCGGTGGCGCCGTGACGGGCATTACCGTCGCGCTGCTCATGCAGTACTGGATGAGCGCCGTTGATTACCCGCTCATCGTACAGGGCAAGCCCTACGGCGCGTGGGAGCCCTTCGTGCCCATCACCTTCGAACTGGGCGTGCTGTTCTCGGCGTTCGCATCGCTCATCGGCATGCTGGTGCTCAACGGCCTGCCGCGGTGGAACCACCCGCTGCTCAAGAACGAGCGTTTTCTTCGCATCAGCGACGACGCGTTTGCGATCGTGATCGAGGCGGGCGACTCGAAGTTCCAGGGCGCTGATACGGTCGCCATGCTCGAGGACCTCGGGGCCATCCACGTCGAACTGGTGGAGGAATAGTCACATGGCGAGCACCAACACCAACCTGGCGATGATCGTGCTGTTGGCAGGAACCACTTTGGCAGCCGTGCTGCCCATGGCAGGCTGCCGCGGAGACCGCTCAGAAGACCAGCCCCGGCAGTTCTTTCCAGATATGGACGACAACCCCAACTTCAGCCCGCAGGCCGCCACGCCGTTCTTCGCCGATGGCCGCCAGATGCGCCCCCCCGAGGGCGGCACGGTCGCCTTCGGCGCGTTTACCTTCACCGAAGAAACCGTCCAGGGCGAGGCGGGCTGGGTCAACCAGTTCATGACCGAGCGAGACGACCTGCTGGGTGCGAATGCCGAAACCTACACAGGTCTGGACAGCGACGGCACACCGCTGCAGCGCATCCCCATCAAGGTCACCGACGACCTGCTCGCACGAGGCGAGGAGCGGTTCAACATCTACTGCTCGGCCTGCCACGGTTATGCGGGCGATGGTAACGGCATGGTGGGGCGACGCTGGTCGGCGCCCGTCCCCTCGTTCCACGATGCAAAGTACAAGGAAGCCGACCAGCCCACCAGCGGTGACGGCTACCTGTTCCACATCGCACGCAATGGCCTGAAGCACCCCGATGGCCGCTACCGCATGCCAGGCTACGGCCATGCGTTGACCATTGAGGACACCTGGGCGGTGGTCGCGCACATCCGCGTGCTGCAGCAAACCTTCGACAACGACCCGCAATCACTACCCGCCGGGGAAAGAGACCAGCTCGACCCGCGCGGCCGATCGACCAGTTCCAGCGAGCAAGGGGGTGGCCAGTGAGCAGCATCTCCGCCAACCAGCCCGTGGCCGACCACACGCCCGCGCACCTGCAGGATCCCGCCCTGCGCGAGGAGAACATCACGCTCGAGCCGTCGAAGGTCGGCCTTCTTTGGAAGGCTCTGGCGGCGCTGGGCGTGTTGGGCATCGCCATCGCGATCATCGGCGCCCTTGTTCTGCCCGGCATGTCGGAGAACTTGTCCGACGGTGCCGCCGTCGTCCACGTGAAGGGCATCCTTTTCATCGGCACCCTCAGCGTGCTGGGGTTCAGCCTTGGCTCGCTCTTCTTCATCATGATCAATGCTGTGGGCGCGGCCGGATGGCACGTGACCATGAAGCGCGTGCTCGAGCAGGCCGCCGCTCTGGTGTGGTTGCCCACGCTGGGCATCGTTCTGTTCGTCATCGCCGAGGTCATCTCGGCCTCCAGCGACGGCCGAGTGGGCATCGTCTCGAGCTGGCTCAACCCCGAGATCATCGGCGAGGAATACTTCATCACAAAGAAGGGGGCGTACTTCGACCCCATCTTCGTGGGTGCCCGCTTGGCGATCTACGTGCTGGTCTGGGTGGGCATGAGCCGCTTGGTCTGGAGCCTCTCGCGCAAGCAGGAACGCACAGGCGACCGGTGGATCACCAATAAGCTCGCCATGCACTCGGCCTGGGGACTGGTGGTTATGGCCCTGGCGACCGCGTTCTTCAGCTTCGACTGGCTCATGGCCCTGACCGACTACAAGTTCTTCAGCACCATGTGGGGCGTGTACTTTTTTGCCGGTGCGCTCTTTGTCACCTTCCCGGCCATGCAACTGCTGCTGTCGTACCTGCGCTCGAAGGGCAAACTGGAAGGGCTCATCACCGCCGAGCACCACCACGATCTGAGCAAGTACATGTTTGGGTTCATCGTGTTCTGGGGCTACATCGCCTACAGCCAGTACTTCCTCATCTGGTATAGCCAGATCCCCGAGGAAACCACCTGGTTCATGTACCGCAAGACCGATTGGCCCGGGCTGACCATGTTCCTCGTGCTGGGACACTTCCTGGTGCCCCTCGTATTGATGTTTCCCCGGGTCATGCGCCGCACGACGCTGGGCTTTAGCGCCGTAGCGGTGTGGCTCATCTTCATGCATGTCGTTGACCTGTATTGGATCATCCGCCCATCGCTGGGGATGACCCTTGATCAGCCCGTCGGCTTCGCACAGGGGCTTTGGATCGATGTGGCGGGTATCGGCGGCGTGGTGGCCCTGTACACCGGAATCCTGCTCTGGCGGCTGACCAAGGCGCCCCTTGTGAATCGGATGGAACCGCGGATGCCAGAGGCGTTGGGCCATAAGAACTACATCTAAGTGGCAGTGGCACAAGGTGATAGGGGTTTCCAAAGCCCCAACACGATTGTCGAAGACTCGAACAAAATCAGCGATACAGTAATTTGTACTGTTGCACAGGAAGCACCGACATGACCGCCGACCACCATCATGACGACTGGTTCGCCCACACCCGCGAGGAGGGCCTGCCCCAAAATGAACACGCCGGCCACGTCAACACGAGGGCGCTGATGGTGTTCTACATGGGCATGCTGGCATTCGTGGTCATCTCGGTCATCGGCGTGGTCCTGTTCTTCAGGGCCTACGTCTCCGGCGTGCAGCAGCGGAACATTGAGACGCTCCAACTCGCCGTGGATGCGAATCGGTACAAGGCCGAGACGCTCGAGACAATGGGCCAGTACGGCTGGTCGGGCGAGATCGTGCAGGGTGCCGCCCGTATTCCTCTGACCGAAGCTCGCGACAAGGTTCTCAGCAGCTACGGCGATCAATAAGGAAAGGCACGCAGGCTTACATGACCACCTCCTGGCGCACTATCGCGATCCTCTCGGCAGCCCTGGGGCTGTCGATGGTGTCGCGTGCGCAGGTCATTGAGGAGGAGGTGCCCGTACAGGCGCGGGGGCTGGACATCGAGGAGAAGCTGGGCAGCCAGGTTCCGCTCGATGCCCAACTCGTGTCCGCCGATGGCACGACCGTGCGTCTGGGCGACTTCTTCGACAGCCCAGAGAATCCCGATCGGGGCAAGCCCACGGTGTTGCTGCTGGTCTATTACGACTGCCCGGTGGCCTGCCCGGCCATGCTGGGAAACCTGAACAAGGCCTTCAATGACATCGACGACTGGACCATCGGCGACGAGTACAACGTGCTGGCGGTGTCGTTTGACCCGTCGAACACCCAGGAACAGGCCCAGCAGTACGCGATGATGTACCGTTCGGGCTACCACGAGAACGCCGAGCGTGCAGATGTGGTTTCCCAGGGCTACCGCTTCTTCCGGGCCGAAGGCGACACGTCGCGCGACATCGCCGACTCGGTTGGCTTTGGCTTCCGCTATCTGCCCGACGTGGATGAGTACGCCCACGCCACGGGGGCGGTCGTGCTGGCGCCCGACGGCACGGTCTCGCGGTATTTTTACGGATTCGACTACCCTGCCCGGCAGGTGAAGCTGGCATTGCTCGAGGCCGCCGATGGCCGTGTGGGCGCCAGTTTCGGCGACCGGGTGCTCTTGTTCTGCTTCACGTACGACCCCAACAGTAACTCGTACAGCCTGGCGGCCTTCCGCGTGATGCAGGCCGGTGCACTGCTGACCATCCTGCTTGTCGTTGGGCTGCTGGTCTGCCTGAAGCTGGGCGAGCGGCTGGCCCGAGCACGGACAACAAACGATACCGACAAAGATTCCGGACTTGACGGCCAGCGCCCGAGCGGGCGGGCCGTGGGAGCCCACGCATGAACGTGACGAACGCCCTGGGGGCGAAGTTCTCGACGATCCTGGCCTCGGCCAGCTTTCAGGACCGCTTCTGGTTCGGCGATAGCAGCTTTACAAGCGCTGGCCGCCAATCCGACTGGATGTTCATGTTCATCTGGTGGCTGTCGGTCGCGTTCTTCGTCGTGCTGATGGCGCTGATGGTGTTCTTCTCGGTGCGATACCGCCGCCGGAAGGGTAAGCCCGCGCCCGCGAGCCCGGGCCACAACACGGCGTTGGAGATCACTTGGACCATCATCCCCACGATCTTCTTCTTCGTGATGTTCTTCGAGGGATTCCGTGGATACGTCAACATGGTCGTGGCACCGGTGGGGGCCATCGAGTGCAACGTCACGGCACGCCAGTGGCAGTGGTCGCTGGAATACCCAGGCGGGCAGATCAGCTCTGAGTTCGCCACCGAGACGACCGGCGCCCGGGCCGACGAGGTCAAGCAGGAGTTTTCGATTGTCGAGTCCCCGGTCTGGTACTTTCCAGAGGACCAGGCGGTGCTGCTGCGGATGACCAGCGTCGACGTGATCCACAGCTTCTGGATTCCCGACTTCCGGCTGAAGCAGGACGTGTTCCCCAACCGCTACACGAGCTTCACGTTCACGCCCGAGCCCCTCAACGACACGGCCCGGATCATGGAAGATGAGGAGCTTGGGGCTTATCCCTACCGCGAGCACATGCTGTACTGTGCCGAGTATTGCGGTGATTACCACTCCGAGATGGCCGCGGTCATCCGCATCGTGCCTCGGGACATCTACGAGGCCAAGCTCGAGATCTTCGGTTCGCCGCGGGGCACGCTGGCCGAGCGCGGCCAACTGGTTGCCCAGCAGAACGGCTGCTTCTCATGCCACACGGTGAACGGCGATCCCAGCACAGGCCCGACCTGGAAGGATCTCTACAACAACGAGCACCAGTATGCGGACGGCAGCACGATCCTGGCCGACGATAATCACATCCGCGAGTCGATCTACGTGCCCGGGGCCAAGATCCGCGCGGGCTTTGCCAACCAGATGGTCAGCTACCAGGGCAGCATCAGCTCCGAGCAGCTCGGCTGGATCATCTCGTACATGAAAACGCTCAGCGACGCCACGCCCGAAGCCGAGCTAGTCGCCGCCGAGGTCGATCCCGACGCCGAGGGCGAGGATGGGGCTGACGCCGGCGAGCCGGGCCAGTCGGGCGGCGCGGAAGAAGAGATGACCGAAGGAACCTCCAGTGGCGGCTGATGCCGGCGCTGTGCAGCTTGTTTTTGGAGGCGCACGATGAGTTCGCTTGATTCCCATGCCGGTTCGGCTCCGCAGCACGGCGGTGGCCACCATGGGTCATATCTGACCTCGAAGGGCAGCCTGTGGGCGGACATCGCCAACTGGGCGACCACGGTCGATCACAAGAAGATCGGCGTGATGTACCTGACAGCTCTGCTGATCCTGTTCTTCCTGGGCGGGGTGATGGCGCTGGTCGTGCGGTTCGAGCTTCTCGAGCCGACCCGCGTCATCGTGAACGCCGCGGGTGAGACGGTGACCACGGGCCAGCGGCTCTCATTCCTCGCGTCGGACACCGCCGCGGGGTACAACATCTATAACCGCGCGATGACCCTGCACGGTGCGATCATGACCTTCATGTTCATCGTGCCGGGCATTCCCGCCAGCCTGGGCAACTTCTTCCTGCCGCTGATGATCGGCGCCAAGGACGTGGCCTTCCCCCGCCTGAACCTGGGAAGCTGGTACGTCTACGTCTTCGGCTCGCTCTTCGCTCTGGCGTCGGCCCTGGTGGGCGGCATCGACACGGGCTGGACGCTCTATACCCCATACTCGACCATGACCGATGCCGACCACTGGCGATTGGTCGCGATGATCACGGGCGTGTTCATCATGGGCTTCAGCTCCATCATGACGGGGCTGAACTTCGTGGTGACGGTGCACAAGCTCCGCGCTCCGGGCATGGGATGGTTCGACATGCCCCTGTTCGTCTGGGCCCTGTACGCCACGGCCATCATCCAGGTGCTGGCCACGCCGGTCATCGGCATCACCGTCCTCATGCTCATCTTCGAGCGGCTGTTCCATTTCGGGCTGTTCGACCCGCGGATTGGCGGCGACCCGGTCCTCTTCCAGCACTTCTTCTGGTTCTACAGCCACCCGGTGGTGTACATCATGATTCTGCCGGCCTTCGGCGTAATCAGCGAGACCATCACCGTCCACGCCCGCAAACCCATCTTTGGGTATCGCTCGATCGCCTTCGCCTCGCTGGGCATCGCGGCGGTGAGCTTCCTGGTGTGGGGCCACCACATGTTCGCCAGCCAGGGTGAGCTGACGGCGGCCATCTTCAGCTTCCTGACCTTCTTCGTGGCCGTCCCGACCGCCATCAAGGTGTTCAACTGGATCTCGACGCTGTACAAGGGCTCGATCGTCTTCAACACGCCCATGCTCTACACCCTGGGCTTCCTGTTCCTGTTCACCATCGGTGGGCTGACCGGTCTCCCCCTGGCGACGCTGTCGACCGACATGCACCTGCACGATTCGTACTACGTCGTGGCCCACTTCCACTACGTCATGTTCGGCGGCACGGTTATCGCCTTCCTGGCCGGCATGCACCACTGGTGGCCCAAGATGTTCGGCAAGATGTACGCCGAGACTCCGGCCAAGCTTGGCTTCTGGCTGGTGTTCCTTGGCTTCAACACGACGTTCTTCATCCAGTTCGTGATGGGCGCTCACGGCATGCCGCGTCGCTACGCGAGCTACCCCGATGAGTATCAGTGGATGCACATGATCTCGACGGTGGGCTCGTGGATGCTGCTGGCAGGCTTCCTCGTCCACCTGTTCACGTTCATCCACTCGCTGCTTCAGGGCAAGCCCGCCAGTGCCAACCCCTGGGGTGGCATGACGCTCGAGTGGCACGCCGACTCGCCCCCGGATGAGCACAACTTCGCCCACGAGCCGATCGTCAAGCACGGTCCGTACGCGTATGACACCACGGTGCCGCCGCATACCGACCCGGCCGAGTACCCCCTGCCCGAAGACGCCCCGCGCCACTAAGGCCGGCCCAGTTCACGGTTCGATCCGCCAAGCCACCAGAGAGCCACGCATGAGCACCATCAACCCATCCTCAGGCCGCGACGTGCCCGCCGGGCCTAAGCCGCCGCACGAGACCGTCGAGAAGGGCCACCACTGGCGGACCAAGGACGACGAGTTCGACGCGGGCAAGCTGGGCATGTGGCTGTTCCTGGGCACCGAGGTGCTGCTGTTCAGCGGCCTGTTCTGCGGCTACGCCGTCATGCGCATGCTGTACCCCGAGGCCTTCGCCAACGGCTCGCATTACCTCAACTGGGTCTACGGCGGCTTAAACACCCTCGTGCTGCTTTGGTCCAGCTACACCAGGGCCGCGGCCATCCGGCATACCCAGCTTGGCAACAAGTTCTGGGCGCAGGTCAACCTGGGCATCACGCTCGGGTGCGCGGGGCTCTTCCTTTTCATCAAGTTCTTCTTTGAGTACATCCCCAAGTGGATCGAGGGCAAGCGGCCCGGCGTGCTGTTCAACTATCCGTACGCCGAGCACCCCATGGAGCCCATGTGGTGGTCCCTGTACTACGCGGCCACGGGCATCCACGCCTCGCACGTCATCATCGGCATGGGTCTCATCGGCTGGCTGTTCATTCGCAACGCCAAGGGCTGGTACGGGCCCAAGAACTACCTGGCCATGGAGAACATCGGGCTCTACTGGCACATCGTCGACCTCATCTGGATCTTCCTGTTCCCCCTCCTGTATCTGATTCACTAGACCACGGGACACGCACGCCACTCGCCTTCGCCCGGAGCCAGACATGAGCAGCGACAGCCAACACGAGAACCCGCGGCCCGACCCCTCCCAGATGACCGAGGCCGAGTATCAGGACTACATGGCCGATCCGCACGCCTTCCACCCTGATCACCACGGGGCGGGTGAGCACGGGCACGACGGGGAGGGCCACCACGTCACCAGCCTGTTCGTGCTTCGGGCCGTGCTGGGGGTGCTGGTTTTCTTTACCATCCTGACGGTCGCTTCCTCGCGACTTGAGATCTGGGTGGCCGATGTCTTCGCCCTGGAGATCCCCACGCTGGTGAATGTGTTCATCGCCATGAGCATCGCGACCATCAAGGCCATCTTCGTGGTGGCGATCTTCATGCACCTCAAGTGGGACAACCGCCTCAACCTGCTCGTGTTCCTCTTCACCCTCATGGGCGTGGGGCTGTTCATCGGCCTGACCGCCATGGACCTGGGCAACCGCACCGAGATCTACGACTGGAAGGGCCAGCAGACCCAGCCTGGCGGCACCGGCGGATTGACCCGCGGTGAAGACGAGACAATCAGCGTCTCGATGGTCGAGCACGCCCGGCAGAAGAAGATCCAGGAAGTTGGCGAGGCCGAGTACGCACGTCTGGCCGCCAAGAGCCACCCCCACCACGGCGACCCCGAGCCCCTGCGATCCCCCGATCGCAGCCGGGCAATGCACGGCCTGACCGCCGGGCTGTTCAGCCTGGATGCACCCGCCGACGGCCACGATGACCACGGACCCGCCCAGGGCGGCGAACATGCTGAGCAGGGTGCTCCGGCAGAGCCCGATCCCGACCACTGACACTGAACGGAGACGATGGACACCACCGGAAACGAGATCGAGCGCAAGCCCTTTACTTGGCATCGCGGCCGTACCCTCTGGCTCGCCTCGGCGATTATCAGCCTCGTGGCCGTCATCGTGCTGGGCTACTTCATGGCCCAGAGGCTCGATCGATACAACCGCGAGTCGGGCCGCGAGCTCTATGTCTTCCAGCCCATCACCGCCCGCGAGTTCCTCTGGAATGGCACGCCGGTCAACTTCACGGACGAGGTTGATGCCGATGGGGCCGATGTGGTGGTCCTCCAGTACGGCGATGACAGCATCCGCCTCAGGTCGGGGCTCAAGTCGCTGCCCTCGGAAGTGCCCGGCCTGCAACGTCACGAGTCCTGGCTCAAGCTCCTTCGCTTTGCCCCGCGCAGCGACAAGTCGATCGAGCAACTGCTGGCCGACATCGATGCCGGTGTGGCTGATGAGCGGCTGGCCGTCGTCGTCCGCCTCCAGCGCCCGGGCGTTGATCAGGACAGCTTCGGTCAGGTTATGCGAGGCGACTGGCGGTTCCAGTTCGTCGAGCTGCTGCCCGAGGGCGGCTTTCGCGAGCAGGTGCTTCGATTCCCCGAGAGCGAACGCGCGTTCAACCGCCGTGTGAGCCAGGCGCGACGGGCCGACGAACCAGCCCCCGAGCGCCGCGACGACGAGCTCCAGTTTGGCACGTGGGAGTTCGACGCGTCGCTGATGGTGATGCCCAAGAGCGGGCCGCCCACCCCGCAGTTCGGCCGCGGCGCCATGGACGCCCTAGGCTGGACGCTGCCGGTCGCGACCGTGCTGTTCTTCATCACGGCGATCTCGCTGGCTATGACCTTCGCCCCCGAGCGTGTCCGAGCCGAAGATACCGAGCCGACCGGCTCAGCCTGACCCCGCCGGTCCGGCCCGATCGTCCCTTTCGATCCGGCTACCCATCTACATCTGGCTCGGAATCCGACTGTGGCTGGACGGGCCTGCCCTGCTCGGCGGCCTGCACCTCTTCGGTATCCCGTCGGTGCTCGCGCCCGCCTGGCAGTTGCTCGAGTAGTGACGGCCAAGCGATGATGATCGCCGCCAGCATGCCCAGCAGCAGCCCCCAGAAGCCCATCGCGTAGGTGCTGCCCTTACGCGCCAGGCGGGTCGCGTACACGGTGCGTGGCTTGACGCCCTGCAGGCGGAACATTGCCATCGCGCTGAGATTGATGCAGATGACGTTGGTGGCCGTCAGCATCAGCGCGCCGATCGCCTGGGCGAATGTCGCGTTGGGGCTCACCAGCAGCAGGCCGAAGCTCACAAGCGGCGGCAGCAGCGCGACCGCCACCATCACGCCCACCAGCGTCGCCGGCACGCCCGTGGTCGCCGCCAGCGTGCCCGCCGCCCCGGCCCCCAGCGCGATGGCGATGTCGCTGGCCCGCGGCACGGTCCGGGCGAACAGCTCGCTCGTCGCCGGATCATCCGGCCCCGCGCTCACCTGGGCGTACACCCCCACGGCCATCGACAGCGAGGCCGCAACAGCGACGCCCATGAGGTTGGTCATGAGCGCCTTGCGTGCCAGCTTCACGTCGCCCAGGGTGAGCGACAGGCTCAGCGCGAGGTTGGGCCCCAGCAGCGGCGCGATGACCATCGCCCCGATGATCACCGCGGCGCTGTTCTGCACGAGCCCGGCCGCCGCCACAACCGTCGAGAGGACCACCATCGCGAAGAACACGCGGGAGGGCATCGCGCCAGCGGACACCTCGCCGATGAGCTCATCGCTGGCCACGCGGCCACCAAAGAAGGCCCTGAGCCTGGGCGTCTCCTCCTTGTCCGATTCGTCCTTCTCGGGCTCGGGCTTGGGCTCAGCGATCGCCGGCCGCGTCGCCTCGATCGCCTCGAGGATGAGCCGGAATCCCTCGACCGACGCGTACTGGTCGTCCAGCTTGCTGACCAGGTCGTCGCATTCTTCTTTAGGTAGTACCAGGCTGACCCGAACCCGGTCATCGCTGGCGGGCTCGCTCCATAGCGTGCTACCGGGCCGCCGTCCGATGACCTCGAGCACCTCGAGGTCGTAGCGCTTGGGGAGCACGATCTGGAGCAGCCGCAGCGCCATGGGGCCTTACTGCCCCAGGCCAAGCTGCCCGCGTTTGGTCTGCCACTCGGCGTTCTCGCGCTTGTTGTCGCTGGCCAGCTCGCCCTTCCCGCCGCGCGCGATGTCGGTGATCGCTTCGATCTCCAGTCGCGTCAGCCGCATGCTCTGGAGGTGATAGTCACGCCACGCCTCCATCGTCACTGGCACGATGGGTGCGATCAGATCGTGCATCGCCTGCGCATAATCTCGGATCTCCTGCTGCGCGTGCGGGTCGAGCCGCAGCTTCAGGAACCGAAGGATGTTGTGCAGGTCGCACTTCCAGTACCTCTGCGTGAACTGGCTGGTCGGCAACCCCACGCGCGCCAACTCCCGGCTCACGCCCTGCTCGATGAGCTTCTCGTACTTCTTGTACAACCCCTCGACGTGGTCGAGGTACTCGACGAACTCGTGCGCGGTCTTCAGTTCCTCGGCGTCGCCCGTGTTCAGCACGTCCTCGCCGCCCTGCCGGTTGCTGGTGCTCTGCTTGCGCACGTGCTCCAGGTCGACGCGGTAGAACCGATCGGGCATGACCGAGTACCTGCCCGAGTATTCGTTCACGTTGGCGGTGCGATGGCGGATCCACTGCCGCGCCACGAAGATCGGCATCGACACGTGGAACTTGAACTCCACCATCTCGAAGGGCGTGGTGTGCTCGTGCCGAAGCAGGTAGCGGATGAGCCCGCGGTCCTCGTTCACCTTCTTGGTGCCCGCCCCATAGCTCACCCGGGCCGCCTGCACCACGGCCTGGTCGGCCGTCTGCCCCTCGGGCACCAGCCGCGGCATGGCGTCGACCAAGGCCACGAACCCGTGCTCGTGCAGTGGAATCGTCCACCGGCTGGCCCCGCCCATGACGTCGACCATCTCCCCCTCGGGCTCGGCCCGCTGGGCCCCCGCGGGCGGGGCAAACACCGGCTCGGGCTTGTTCTCGACGCTGACGGCAGAGTGGGGGTGGCTCATGCCGGAATGTATGCGCGAGTGAAAATCTCAGCCGCCGACCAAGCGACAGCCTCAGCCCCCCTGTTCGCTCTCATCCAGCTCCACCGGATCGATGCCCAGCAACTCGGGGATCATCTCGTCCAGCTTGCCGCGGGCGTTGGGGGTCACCAGGCGGCCCTGCTGGTCCACCAGGAAGATCGCCGGGATGGAGCGCACCTTCCAGCCGCTGGAGAACTCGCTGTTCCAGCCGTTGCCCTGGTAGTACTGCGGCCAAGTGACGCCGTTGGCCTCCACCCAGTTGCGCAGCTTCACCAGCCCGTCCTTGCTGGGGTCCTCCTCGTTGCGCGGCTCGTCGAGGCTGACGCCGATGAACTCCACGCCCTTGTCCTTGTAGGCGGCGTACAGCTTCTTCATGTGGGGCATCTCGGCGATGCACGGGCCGCACCAGGTGGCCCAGAAGCCGACCACGACGACCCTGCCTCGCAGGGCGCTCATGTCGATCGGCTCGCCGGTGGTGGCCTCCTCGAAGGAGAGCTCGAAGGGTTCGCCGATCTGGTCAAGCTGGTACACCTTCGCCGCCGCCTGTGTGCCCTCGCGTGTGTCGGGGTACTCCTCAGCGATGGACCGGTAGGTGCGTTTGAGCGCCTCTGTCTCGCGTCGGGCGTGGGTGGTCATCATCCGCAGCGACGCGTTGCGTGCGTCGCGCGGGGCGGCCTCGTAGAACCTGGCCGCCGCATCGGCCACGCGTTCGGTATCGTGCTCGGTCAGCCTTGCGACCGCCAAGGTCCGCGCGTGCAGCGCCTCGATCCTCAGCTCGGGGTCCGCGGCATCGTCGGCGATCGAGGAGGTCTCCTGGAACACGCGCTCGGCCTCACCCCGGCTCATCATGATGCGCCACCGCAGCGGCATCAGCTCGGCGAGGGCCTCGTGATCGGCATGGCTACGGAACAGCTCGCCGATAAGCTCCGAACGCCGATCCAGCGCCCCGTCACGTGCCTCTCGAAACTCTGCCTGGTACCCCTCGTTGCCACGACGGCTGGCGTCGAAGGTGGGCATCTCGACGGACCTGTACTCGGCGAGGATCTGCTCGGCCGGGCGTTGCTCGGCGGCCGGCTGGGCCCGCTCCGTGCCGGGGTCGGCGGGGGCCCGCTCCTCGGCCTGCGACCACGCCGGTCCGGCCGCGATGGCCATCGCCAGGCCCGATGTGGCAACGAGTCGATGACCTGTGAACATGTGTTGCTCCTGCTTCCTGGGCGGGGCCTTCTTCGATCCGCCGCCGGCGTCCTACCGCGCCTTCCCCTGCGCCGCCACGGCCGCCTGGGCCGCCGCCACCGCGTCCTGATCGCCTAAATACCTCTTATCCACGGGCTTCATGTCCGCGTCCAGCGTGTACACCAGCGGCACGCCCGTGGGAATCTCCACACCCATAATCTCGCGATCCGAAACCCGCTCCAGGTGCTTGACCAGCGCCCGGATGCTGTTGCCGTGGGCCGAGATCAGCACCCGCTGGCCCGCCTCGATCCTCGGGGCGATCTGCCCCTCCCAGCACGGCAGCACCCGCCCGACGGTGTCCTTCAGGCACTCGCCCGCCGGCCGCTCGTCGTCGGTCAGCAGGGCGTACCGCGGGTCGTTGCCCGGCAGCCGATCGTCGCCGGCCTCCAGCAAGGGCGGGCGCACGTCGTAGCTGCGCCGCCAGATCTTGACCTGGTCCTCGCCGTGCTTCTGGGCGGTCTCGGCCTTGTTGAGCCCCTGGAGGGCCCCATAGTGCCGCTCGTTCAGCCGCCAGCTTCGCTCGACGGGCAGCCACATCCGATCCAGCCCGTCCAGCACGATCCACAGCGTGCGGATGGCCCGCTTGAGCACGCTGGTGTAGCAATAGTCAAAGTCCAGCCCCTCGGCACGGAGCAACCCAGCAGCCCGGGCGGCCTCGCCTCGACCCTGCTCGCTCAGGTCGACATCGGTCCACCCCGTGAACCGGTTCTCGGCGTTCCAGACGCTCTGGCCGTGGCGGATCAGGACGAGGGTGTAGGTGGTGCTCATGGCAACAGGTTAGGAATCCAAGCCGCGCGCATCCCCTCTCCCTACCGCGTCTACCACC
This sequence comes from Phycisphaerales bacterium JB060, assembly GCA_044440025.1. Taxonomy (GTDB): domain Bacteria; phylum Planctomycetota; class Phycisphaerae; order Phycisphaerales; family UBA1924; genus JAHCJI01. The sequence goes on from JBITAF010000060.1 coordinate 22,698, forward strand.
CCTTCAACCGACCACCCCCACCTCAGCTACACCTCGCGACGCCGAGGGCTCCCCCGAGCAAGCGACTTCAAGCACCCCCGCCTGGATTCGAACCAGGGACCTGCGGATTAGAAGTCCGCTGCTCTATCCAGCTGAGCTACAGGGGCATGGCGTCCCAGACGCGGTGTTCACTATACGCTCGGTGGACGGCGGCCTGCCCAGGCAGATGATCAGCCGCATCCGTCCTGGAACTCGTTCAGGAAGACCAGGAAGTCGAAGAGCGTGAGCTCACCATCCGCGTCGAAGTCGGCCCGCGGGTCTCCGGCATCGAAAGCGTTCTGGAAGGCCAGAAAGTCGAAGATCGTCAGCGCTCCGTCGCCGTCGAAGTCGGCGCGGCATCCCTCGCACGGCGTCTCGTTGTACAGGATGCCGAACCTGAATCGGTCACGCGCCGCCGCGATGAGATCGGGCTTGCCATCGCCGTCCATGTCGGCGACCGCCATGCCGGTGTCGCGGCCTCCGGTCTCGTGGCTGAGCGGCGGGGAGAAGCCGCCCTCCGAATCGCCCAGCAGGATCGTGCTTGCGCCGATCACCGCGTCGGCGAAGCCGTCCAGATTGACATCGACGATCTTCAACAGTTCGGAGGTGATCGCCGGGTAGGTTGTCCACTCGGGAAAGCCGCCCGCGCCGTCGTTACGCGCGACCAGGAGATCGGCCTCGGAGATCGCGAACAGATCCAGGTCGCCGTCGCCGTCCGCATCGTGTAGGTCCAGCCCATACATCTCCTCCCGCCCGATGCGGACGTACTCAGGATCGGCGAAGCTCCCGCCTCCCAGATTGCGCAGCACGGCCACCTCATTGCGATCGAGCGTCAGGACCACGTCGGCATTGCCGTCCTCGTCGATGTCGCCAATGGCAATGTCGTTGGGATCATCGATCAGAAACCACTGCGTGTATCCGCCGAAGGCCCCGCCGCCGAGGTTGAACATGACAGCCACGGTGTCGGGGCTGCTGCGTCGAAGGAACGCCAGGTCCGGCAGCCCATCGCCGTTCAGATCGCCGGCGGTAAAGCCACTGAATCCCCCGCCCAACTCGCTCACGATCGGCTCGCCGAACTGCCCCGGCTGGGTTGCCGGGAACACCCAGATCGCGGCGACCGGGCCCGGGGTTGCGATGTCCGGCATGCCGTCGCCGGTGAAGTCGTCCACCACGATGCCATAGGTGTAGCCGCCGCCGGTGGCCAGTTGTTGTTGACGCAGCTGGCCATCCCCGTCGTTGAAGATCACCTCGATCGTCTCACCGCCGCCTGTCGCTCGGCCGCCGGCGACGATGTCCTGGTCGCCGTCCCCGTCCAGATCGTGCGCGGCGACTTCCAGCACCTCGAAGCCCACCTCGACGCTGCGGCGCAGGCGGAACCCGCCCGCGCCAACCCCCAGCACCACGCCCCAGGGGTTGCGGGCGATGGCCAGGTCGAGCACGCCGTCGCCGTCGGCGTCTCCCAGCGCGATCACCGCGTCTTCGGGCGTGCGCAGGAAGCTTGGCGCCCCGAAGATGCCCTCGCCGCGGCCCAGGAGCACGCCCACGTTGTCCTCGCGCAGGCCCGACACGACCACGTCCAGGATGCCGTCGCCCGACAGATCGGCGATCTCCAGTTCCCGTGGTGCGACGGCGGTGGGATAGTCCAGTGCGGGCGCAAACCGGCCGTTGCCCAGGCCGGGGAAGATCGTCATGCTTCGGAAGGTCTCTTCTTCGCTGCCCAGCACGATGTCGAGTGTGCCATCGCCGTTGATGTCGGCAAGTTCGATCGTGCTGACCTCGAAGCCCCCCGAATAGCTGCGGCCGGGCATCGAGAACAGGCCGTTGCCGCCGTTGAGCAGCACGCTGATGGTGTTGTCCCGCGTGTTCGCGGTGACGATGTCCGGGTGGCCGTCGCCGTCGAAATCTCCGAGGGCCACCGACGTGGGGAAGCCGCCCACCTCGCGGACGATGGCGGCGCCAAACCCGCCCTGCCGTCGTTGTGGAAGATGCGGACCTCCCCGGGCAAGGTGAACTCCGGCCCGCACACGACGATGTCAGGGGCCCCATCGCCATTCACGTCGGCGACGTCCAGGCCCGGCTGCCCACCGCCCAGGTCGACCAGGACCGGCTCGCCAAACGTGCCATCTCCGAGGTTGAAGAAGATCGACGCGGGCACGTCGCTTCGCTTTGCCACAAGAATGTCCAGGTGCCCGTCGCCGTCGAAGTCCGCGGTTCGGATACGTGATGTGCCGATCCTCGCGCCATATTCAGCGGCCTCGCCGAAGTACCCATGCTCCCATGCCAGCCGAACGTTCAGAGAAGGCAGCGAGGACTGAAAACTCGTGATCAGGTCGTCCCGTCCGTCACCGTTCAGATCGGCCAAATGGACAACGTCGATGCCCCCTCCCGTGTAGATCGCGTGAGGGAATCGCACGCCCTCGCATGTCGTCTGGGCAAACGCCAGGCTCGCCGGTATCGCGGCACACACGATCATCCCACGGATTAGGCCGCGATGCGTGTTGAACATATCGATCACCTCTTACCCACACCCGGCCTGGAACTCGTTCAGGAACACGAGGAAGTCGAACAGCGTCAAATCGCCGTCGCCATCGAAGTCGGCCGCGAGCTTCCCCGCGTCGAAATCGTTCTGGAACGCGAGGAAGTCGAAGATGGTCAGCGACCCATCGCCGTCGAAGTCGGCCCGGCACCGCGGAGATGTGCAGTATCCTTCGAGCACACGCAGTTGGCCGTCGGGCGGCACGCTGACCAGAAAATCGACAACGCCATCGCCCTGCAGGTCCGCCACGAGCATGGGCCCCGGATCCTCCCCGGCCACGTACCGCTGCCCATCAAGCAGCCGGCTATCACCGGTGTTCAGCACCACGCTGATGTCGTCGCTGTTCGTGTTGAGGACGATGATGTCGTCCAGGCCGTCGGCGTTCACGTCCGTGACCTCGAGCTGACGGGGCGCGTCGCCCACCCGCGCCGCCCAGCGAATCCCAAACGTGCCGTCGCCCGCGTTGGCGTATAGCCGGACCTCGTCGTCGAACAAGACGGACACGAGCAGATCCAGGTCGCCGTCGGCGTTGGCATCGGCAAAGCCGAGGTCCGCCGGCCTGCCAGCGGCGGGATACCGCGCTTGTTCAGCGAATAAACGCCCACCGGTGTTGAGAATGATGCTGATGTCCTCGCTGGTCTCGTTCACGGTTGCCAGGTCCAGCAAGCCATCGTCGTTCACGTCGGCGGCGGCCAACGCGACCGGCCGGGTGCCCACGGGCAGGCGCAACTCGTCCTCGAACGTCCCGTCGCTGTTGCCGAAGTAGATGCTCAGCCCGCCGGTGATCGCGACCACGTCGGGTGCGCCATCGCCGTCAATGTCGGTCGCCATCACCTTCGTGGGGTTTTCGGCGGCTGGCAGCAGGGTCTGACGCTCGAACATCAGGTCCCCGTCACCCCGGATGAGGCTGACGTCGCTGTCCTGGTTGTTGACGACCACAACATCCTGGTTGCCATCGCCATCGTGGTCGAAGAACACCGCATCGCGCGGTGCACGACCGACGGGCAGGAGATCGAACGCACCGAAGCCGGCGCTCCCGTCGTTGAGTGCGTAGCCAATGAAGTCCTGATTGTTCAGCCTCATGATAATGTCCAGGTCGCCATCGGACTGGAGATCGGCAAGGCCGAGGAACGTGGACTGGCTGCTCGGAAACTCGACGAGTGTCGTCGGACCGAAGAGCCCGCCGCCAAGGTTCATGCGAACGTACAAGCCCGACGCGAGCGAGTGGACCATGTCATGGTCGCCGTCGCCGTCGAGATCGCCCAGGCGGACGCGATCGATGGGAAAGCCGAACAGGAACGATGACTGCTGGCCGAAGCCGCCCGCGCCGTCGTTGTAGAGCGTTCGGATGTCCTCGGTTCTCCGGCAGGCCACGACCAGGTCGAGGTCTCCATCCCCGTCAACGTCGCCCGCGTCCATGTCGACCGGAAAGTCGCCAACCGCGTAGCCCACCGGTGCGACGAAGCCCGTGGGCGATCCCGCCAGGACGTACACCATGTCCGCGTCCCGGCTCATGACGGCCAGATCCAGGTTCGCGTCCGCGTCGGCGTGCAACGCGATCACCTTGTTGGCAGAGGCCGGCAGGTTGATCCGCCGCTCGACGGCGAACACGCCGCCGCCCAGGTTTTCCAGGATGCTCAGGTCCTCACTGTTCTCGTTGGCCGTCACGATGTCCAGGTCGCCGTCGCCGTCCAGGTCAGCAACGTCGATGCCCTCGACGACATCGCCAACGGGATACTCAACGCGCGGCTCGAAGCCAGATCCGCTGGTGCCTAGCAGCACGTTCACGGCGACTCGGTTCGCGACGATCAGGTCGGTCATGCCATCGGCGTTGACGTCGGCCTGCCGGGCAATCGTCGGCGACGACCCCGCCCAGTATCGCCGCTGGCCCACGAAGGTCCCGTCGCCACGGTTGAACATCACCGACAGCGCGCGGTCCTCCCCGTGGCTGGTCACCAAGTCAAGGTCGCCATCGCCATCGAAGTCGGCCGTGGCTACCCCCCGCGATTCCGCCGAAGCGCCATATCGCTCGGCCGGGGCAAACGTTCCGTCGCCACGGCCCAGGCGAATGCCCGTAGCCGCGGGATCCCGCAGCGCCATCACCAGGTCGTCCACCCCGTCGCCATTCATGTCCGCCAGCGTCATGTCCTGGGGCAGCACGTCCGCGTCGATGACGGTCTGCGTCCGCAATCGGTCGCCCGATGGTTGGAACGTATTCACGCTCGTATTGGCGGCGATGATGACACCCGGTCGGCCCGAGCCGTCCAGCACGAAGATTTCCGGCTGGCCCACCAGCTGACCGGCGTAGAACGAGTATGGATCTTCCAGGATCGAGTCGCCGCGGTTGTGCCACACCGTCAGGCCGCGGGCGGCGGGATCGGACACGACCACGTCCACGTCGCCGTCCAGGTCGATGTCGCCCAGGGCCACGCGCGACGGCGCGATGAGCCCGGGGTACCGGCGGTTGATCGGGAAGCCCCCCGCGCCGTCGTTGAGCAGCACCGTGATGTCGGCGCTGTCGGAGTTGGGCACCACCAGGTCCAGGTCGCCGTCGCCGTCCATATCTGCCGCCCGGGGCTGCTGGGGTCGATCGCCCGAAGCCACCGACACCGCCTCGGAGAGCGTGCCATCGCCCATGCTGAAGAAGATGTGCACCACGTCGTTGGTCCGTGAAGCCACGATCACGTCATCGAGCCCGTCCCCGTCCAGGTCCGCGATCTCGAGCTGGTTGGGCAATCCCATAGCCGTGTACCGCACCGGCTCGGCGAACGCGCCCCCGCCCTGGCCCAGGTGCACGCTGACGTCCTGCGACGTCCCATTGGAGACCACCAGGTCCTGCACGCCGTCGGCGTCCAGGTCGACCAGCCGCAGGTCGGCCGCTCCCGAGCCCAGGGGGAACGCTCCGATGAACTCGAACCGCCCGTCGCCGGTGTTGAGCAGGATCGACCCGACCGTGCCCAGGCCCAGCAGGTCGCTGTCCCCGTCGCCATCGATGTCGCCCAGGATGATCTTGCCCAAAACGCCCGTCGACGGCTCCCCCGGCCGCGCCTCGAACCGCCCGCCGCCCAGGTTCAGCAGCACGTGATACTCGTTGGGGCCAACCGTCGTGGCCACCACGTCCACCAGCCCGTCGCCGTTCAGGTCGGCATAGGCCGCCGAGTCGATCGTGTCGGTCGAGTCGATGGCATACCCCGGGCCCGGCCACCAGGGGTCGCCGCAGGGCTGGGCCATAGCAGCGCCGCCCACCACACCCACCACCCCCACCACCAGCCCGAAGAGCGCGCACCCACGCCGGTTCACCGTTCTCATGCCGTTCCCTTTCCCGCGCCTACCCCGCGCACCGCACGCCCGCCACGCCGCCGCACGCACGCCCCGATCTCTACACCCGTTATCCAGCGGCCACCCGGCAACGCCCGCACGCCTCGCGCGCCCACCAAGCCGGCCAGACATGGTACTGCATGCCGATCCGGGGGGCCAAGATACGCCCGACGAATCAGGCCAATGCGGCCCGACGCCGTCCTATAAGCCACGAGCCACCGCGGGCTCGGCCGGGACGCCCCTCCCCTACCCTCCGCCATGGCCCAATCCACCACCAGCACCGCCCTCCCCGAAGCCGCCAGGGCCCTGACCAAGGGCCTGATCGACTACGCCGGGCTCTTCCCGCCCTCGAAGCTCGACATGGGCCCGGCCGTCGAGAACTTCGCGCGATACCACCGCAGCGCCCAGGCCCCCATGCTCGGCCGCTTCGTGTGCCCGGTCGGCCGGCTCAACGAGTTCACGAAGGCCGGCCAGATGCTCATGCCCGGCACGTTCGCGACCAGCGGCTATCCGGAGATGGCCGGCGACGGCGAGCCCTGGCGCCTTAGCGCCATCGTGCCGCACGACAGCGCCACGCCGCTGGCCGAGAGCCTCGAGCACATCCGCGAGTTCAACCACCGCCACGAGGACGCAAGCCAGGGCCTGGCCGTCGTCGACGCCATCGAGACTCCGCTCAAGCAGGTGAGCGACGTCGACGCGCTGCTCGACGCCGTGCCCGAGCAGCTGGCCATCGCGATGGAGGTGCCGGTCGCGCAGAACGACGACATCCGCGGCTACATCGCCGCCCTGGCCGGCACCGGCGCGGCCGCCAAGATCCGCTGCGGCGGCGTGACCAAGGAAGCGATGCTCCCCGCCGGACCGATCGTTCGCTTCATGCAGGCCTGCCGCACGGCGGGCGTTGCCTTCAAGTGCACGGCCGGCCTGCACCACGCCCTGCCCGGCCAATACCGCCTGACCTACGAGGACAACCCGCCGATGGGCCCGATGCAGGGCTTCGTCAACACCTTCATCGCCGCGATCCTCATAGGAGCGAGGGCCATCGACGAAGAGGTCGCCCTGGAGCTCATGGCCGACACGGATGGGAAGAACTTCGTGCTGACCGACCAGCACATCGGCTGGAAGGCGCACACCGTCCCGGTGGCCACCGCCATCGAGCAGCGCACCCGCTTCGCCCTCAGTTATGGGAGCTGCTCGTTCGAGGAGCCGACCGGGGAGCTGGCCGAGCTGCTCAAGGGCTGAGCGAGCACGCCCGACGCACGCGAGCCAGCGATCCTGACGCGCCCTGAGGCGCTCCGGACGCGTCAGGAGGAGCTCCGGACGCGTGAGGCGGAGTTTCTGACGCGTGAGGCGGAGTTCCTGACGTGTGAGGAGGAGCTCCTGACGCGTGAGGAAGAGTTCCTGACGTGTGAGGAGGAGCTCCTGACGCGTGAGGAGGAGCTCCTGACGCGTCAGGAACTCCTCCGACTCGTGCAAGAACTCTTCTTGGGGGCGCCAGGGCGGTTTCTCTATCGGACCAGCACTCGCCGCCGATAACGAGGCATGCCCGTACGAAGCTTGCTCCCAGCCGCCCCGCGACGCCTGGCCGTTACGGTCTTGTTCGCAGGTTCGCTCGCCCACGCCCAGTGGACCGCCACCAGCCTGCACCCCGAGGGGACATCGAGCTCGGCGGCGTACGCCGTGGGCGATGGCCAGCAGGCCGGCTCGGCCCACTTCGGCCCCGAGCCCAGCGCGGGGCTGTGGTCCGGCTCGGCGTCCTCGTGGGTGTCGCTCCAGCCCGGGTCCGAGATCGTCAACTCCGAGGTGCTGGCCGTGCATGACGGCCGGCAGGGCGGCGGCGGCCTGGGCAGCCTGGGCACGCGGGCGTTGCTCTGGGACGGATCGGCCGGGTCGTGGCGAGACCTGACGCCGGCGGGCGCGGGGAGCGCGCGGCTGCTGGGCATGGGCGCCGATGGCCAGGTCGGCTTCACGAACGACGGCGACGGATACCGGGCCGCGCTGTGGCGGGGCGACGCCGGCTCGCACGTCGATCTCGCGCCCCCGGGGTCCAACGACTCGTGGGCGTTCGACATCGACGGTGGGGCGCAGGTTGGCTTCGCACGCTTCGGCGGCGACGACATGGCCGCCCTGTGGGCGGGCACGGCGGCGACCTACACCAGCCTGCACCCCGATGGCGCCCTGGCGTCGTCGGCCCGCGGCATCCATGCGGGCCAGCAGGTCGGCTCGGCATTCTTCGGCGAGGGAGAACGCGCGAGCCTCTGGACCGGCACGGCCGGTTCCTGGACCGACCTGACCCCCGCGGGTGCGACCCGCTCGATCATCGAGGCCGTGCACGACGGCTGGCAGGCGGGCTGGGCGAACGTGGATGGCTCGTTCCGCCACGCCGGCGCCTGGAACGGGACGGCACGGAGCTGGGTCGATCTGCACGCCGTCCTGCCCGAGCACTTCACGTGGTCGACGGCCACCGACCTCTGGCACGACGGCGCCACGATCCACGTCGTTGGCTACGGCTTCAACGAATCCATGGAACGATTCGAGGCCCTGTTGTGGACCCGGTCGCTCGCGCTCTGCGAGGCCGACCTCGACGCCGACGGTTCGCTGACCATCTTCGACTTCCTCATGTTCGCCAACCTCTTCGACGCCGGCGACAAGCGAGCCGACTTCGACGGCGACGGCGTGCTGACGATCTTCGACTTCCTGGCGTTCCAGGACGCCTTCGACGCGGGCTGCGGGTAAGCGCACGCGGCCAGTAGGGGCGGCCCGGCTCCCCTACCCTCCCCCGTGCGCCACCCCGAGCACCACATCTTCCAGTTCACGCCCGACACGCTCGCCGACTGGTGCCGGCAGCGGTCCATGCCGGCGTTCCGGGCCAAGCAGATCCTGACCTGGGTCTACGAGCGCGGCGTGGCCGACCCGGCCCTGATGACCGACCTCAGCAAGCGGGATCGCGAGACCCTGGCCCGCGAGATGGCCTTCCTCAGCGGGCCCACCGTCGCCCACCAGCTCGCGACCGATGGCACCCAGAAGCTGCTCATCGAGTGGCCCGACGAGCTGGCCCCGACCTCGGCCGAGCACGCGACCGTGGACACGGTCAACCGGCTGCCGATTTTGGGGCAGGCCATGCCCTACAGCAACACCGCCCGCCAGACCGAGTGCGTGATGATCCCCTGGCCGCCCAAGGGCGAGCTCAAGCCCCGCACCGACACGCGTGAGCGAAGAACCGCGTGCATCTCGAGCCAGGTTGGCTGCCCGGTGGGGTGCAAGTTCTGCGCCAGCGGGCTGGGCGGGCTCGATGGCAATTTGTCTGCTGGGAGGATCGTCGAGCAGGCGTGGCGGCTGAGCAGGCTTGAGGGCGTGGGGCGCATCTCGAACGTCGTCTTCATGGGCATGGGCGAGCCGCTGGCCAACTTCAGGAGCGTCGTCCACGCCGTGCGGACGCTCAACGCCCCGTGGGGCATGGGGCTGGGGGCCCGTCGGATCACGATCTCGACCGTCGGCCTGCCCCAGGCCATCGAACGCCTGGCGCGCGAGCTGGACCTGCCCGTGACCCTGGCCCTGAGCCTGCACGCGCCCACCGACGAGCTGCGCCGCCAGCTCATCCCCTGGGCCGAGCACGCGACGGTCGATCAGTTGCTCACGGCCTGCCAGACCTGGTTCGAGAAGACCGGCCGCGAGATCACGCTGGAGTACATCCTGCTCCGCGGCGTCAACGACCGCCCCGAGCACGCGCGCCTGCTGGCCGACCTCGCCCGCGCCATGCGCGCCAACATCAACCTCATCCGCTACAACGAGGTGCAGGGGCTGGAGTTCCAGCGGCCGCGCACCGAGGACGTGCGCGCGTTCCAGGACATCCTGACCGACGCCCGCATCACCACCCACGTGCGCGCCAGCCGCGGGCGAGACATCGCCGCCGCCTGCGGCCAGCTCCGCCACGAGCAGTCGGCCTTCGGGCAGGTCGGCGGGGGGGGCGGTGCGTGAGCCCCGCGTTCGCATCCTTCACGCCCACGCACTACGCGGTCGCGGGTGCGGGGCTGGCCTGCATCGCCGCGTTCGTGTCGATCGGCCGCGCCTGCACGACCGCCGGCGAGCGCCGCGTCGCTCGCGCCTGGGCGGTGCTCTGGCTCGTGCAGCAGGCCATCATGACGGTGTATTGGCTGCTGCCGGCCAGCTTCGACGTGGGCAAGAGCTTCCCGCTGCACCTGTGCGACGTGGCGGGATGGCTGGGCCCCTTCGCCCTGCTGCTTGCCCACACCCGCAAGACGCGATGGCTGCGCACCGTGCTGTACTTCTGGGGCATCGGGCTGAGCTCGCAGGCATTCTTCACCCCCACGCTCGAGCAGGGGCCGGGTGACCCGCGATTCTGGCTCTTCTGGATCAGCCACACCCAGATCGTCGGAGCGGGCGTGTACGACGTCATCGTCCGCGGCTACCGGCCGGATGCCCGCGACTTCAAGACCGCCCTCATCGTCTCGGCGTGCTGGATGGTCCCCATCGTGCTGCTCAACTGGGCCACGGGACTGAACTACGGCTACCTGGGCCAGGAGCTCGAGGGCCAGACCATTCTGAACGCGCTGCCACCCTGGCCCTGGCGCATCCTGGCGATGGCGGGCATCGTGCTGGTGCTGTTCACGCTCATGTGGGTCCTCTGGCCGATCACCGAGAGGCTCACCCGACGCCCAGGCGCTACGCCGCCACCTGATACGGCCTGAAGCCGCTGGTGTCGAGGAACGATCGCAGGGCCTCGACCGACCGGGCGCAGATCTGCTCGCCGGCCATCCTGTCCAGGATCTCGAAGACCTCCCCATCGCTCAGGTCGGTGCGGTAGGGCCGCCTGGCCGCGAGCGCCTCGTAGATGTCCGCTACGCACAGGATCCGGTCGGGCATGGTGAGCCGGCTCGCGTCGAGCCCGCGGCCGTAGCCAGAGCCGTCCAGCTTCTCGTGGTGCCTGGCCGCCAGTTCTGCGACGGGCGCAAGGCAGGACGAGCGTCCCAGGAGCTTCCGCGTGTGCTCCGGGTGCTTCTTCAGCACGGCAAACTCGCGGCCAGTCAGCCTTCCGGGCTTGTCCAGGATCGTGTTGCTCACGCCCAGCTTCCCGATATCGTGCAACAGCCCGGCGCGCCGCAGGCTCGTCAGCGTCGCGGGGGCGAGTCCCATGGTCATCCCGATGCCCACCGCAACGTCCGACACGCCCTGGGAGTGGCACGCCGTCCACGGGCTCTTGGCGTCCACGACCGTCGCGAACGCCCGGCACAACTGATCGAGCATCGTGTCGCTGAGCGCGAGCACATGCTCCTCGGGCTCAAACTGCGCCACGTGACGCTCCACATCATTGCCGATCACCTTCAACCAGAAGGCCGTATCCCGGCCCATCGCGACGAACGCGTCCACCAGGTCTGGGTCGAACCAAGTCTTGCGACGCCTCCGCACGACGTCGATCGCGGTGGCCGGCCCGTGCCGCGTCAGGAACACCTCGGCCGTTTGGGACAGGCTCAGGATGCGTGCCATCAGCGGGATCTGCGTCCGCCGCAGCCCGTCGGGGTGGCCCCTGCCGTTCCAGTGCTCGTCCAGATTCCGGATGGCCTGGACGGCGTCTTCGGGCAGGTCCAGATCCCGCGCGATCCGAGCCCCGCGCTCGCTGCGGATCTGGATCAACTCCCTGGTGTCGTTGTTGCCCGCAAGGGCGATCGACACGAACCGTCGCGCACGATCGGGCAGCCGGGCGTCCGGGGTGATGTTCGCAAACACGTACGGCAGGAACGACACCGGATTGTGCGTGTTGGCATACTTGAACTCCCGCTTTATCGTCCGATCGTCGGCGCCGAACAGATCGGACACCCCGGACGCGTTGCTCGAGCAGCCAAGGTCCTTCAGCAGGAGGGCGTAGAACAACGCCGATCGATCTCGGGCGTTCAGCCCGATCTCCTCGGCCAGCCGCATCCCGATCATGCACGAACGGATGGCGTGGCCCTCCGGCTGACCCTCGGCGATGTCCAGCGCCAACGACAGGGCGCCCACCACGCCGGACAGCTTCTCGGACGCCCGCCTCTGGCCCACGGTTCCGATGATCGCGGCCATGCAGCCCCTCCGCCCGGGTCGCACGGCTGCAACACCCGCGCATTGCGGCTGGCATCGGACGCTTCCGAGCGTCATCTGAATGAAGCCCGCCCCGACGAGACCGATAGCCCCGCCCGCACGCGCCCCAGTCAGATCAGCCCGGATCGTCGGCCTGTTCGGGTTCGAGGGCCGAAACCTCGACGGGCACGGAGTTGTCGGCAACCTCGAAGCTCAAGCCCGCCACCTCGCCCGAGAGCTGGGCCGGAAACTCGGCCAGGCCGGGGGCCAGCTCGATGCTCTCCAGGCGCAGGGTCGCGATCACCCGGCTGCGACCCGTGGCGATCGCCTGGACCGCCTCGCTCGGCCCGGTGATCCTCACGTCGCGCAGGTAGGCGTCCTCGGGGGCAACGCGCACCTGCCATTGCCGCAACTGCGTGGGCGAGAGGCGGATCATGACCGGAACGCTCGACTGTGTGTGGGACTCGATCGTGTCGCGCAGCGCCAGTGTTGCGGTCACGCTGGCGGGCTCGACCCGTACCAGTTCGTTCCGCCAGGGCGCGGGGATGGTCAGGGGCACGTTGGGCACCTCGGCCGTGCTGCCACCGCGGATCGCGTCGATTTCGTCCTGGGGCACGCGGGCCTCGAGCGAATCAAAGATCGTGCGTTCCAGGATCGACGCCGGGCCCACGACCCGCGCGGTGGCTGGATCGGCCACAGGTCGTTGGTCCAACTCGGCCTCGGGCGCCAGCACGCGGATCGGCACACTGCGTTCCACCATCTCATCGACGCGCACGTCGATAGTGGGGGGCGTCACGCTCACCAGGCTCACGGCCAGCCTGTCGAACACACCATGGTCACGCAGGGTGTCGCGCAGCGAGACCGTCTGCAGGCCGAGCTGCGCCGACAGGCTCTCGCCGATCAGCAGTTCGACCGGTTCTTCGAAGCGCTGCCCGGCCCGCTGGAGTGCCGTGCGTGAGCCCTCCAGCCGCAGGGTCACCGTGACGCGCCGGCCCCGATCGGGCTCGGTCCAGGCCGTCAGCGCGCTACCCGATGGCGCCGTCAGCACGAGCGTGGCCGTCCGGCTGCCTGCTGTCAGGCTGCGCGCCTCGGCGAACGTCCAGATCGCCACGCTCAGGGCCACCACAAGCAGCATGCGGAAGAGCCTGGACCGCAGCGAGATATCCCCGGGCCGATTCTCAGCCATCGGAGTCTCCCTTCCCACCCCCGGTGTCGGTCGCGCGGTGCTTGCGGGCCTCCTCGGCGGTCGAAGGCCGCTCGGGCACGTCCTTGCGCAGGCCCGCCTGCAGTGCTCGCCGGAGCTCTTCGGGCGTCATCGGGTCGGTCAGCTTGCCCCGCTCGGCGATGCGGATGCCGCCGGTTTCCTCGCTGACGATCACCACCAGGGCATCGCACTCACGGGTGATGCCCACCGCCGCGCGGTGGCGGGCGCCAAAGCCCGCATCGGGCATCTCTGCTGCGCTGGCCAGCGGGAGTTGCACCCCCGCCGCGTGCACGATGGGCCCCTTGATGATCACGGCCAAGTCGTGCAGGGCCGTGCCAGGAAAGAACAGGCTCTGCAGCAGCCGGGCGCTGACCTCGGCGCCCAGCCTCGTGCCACCCTCGGCCAGGCCGCCTAGCGCCGTGCGCCGCTCCATGACGATGAGCGCGCCGAACTTGGCCTTCTGGAAGTAGCTGCAAGCCTCGACCACCGAATCCACGACCTGCGCGATCTCGCCAGGCGTGCTGCGGAAGATCGGGGCCTCGCCCAGACGGGTCAGGGCCCGGCGTAGCTCGGGCTGGAACACGACCACCAGACCGATGGCCACCACAACGCCCGCGCGGTCCAGCAGATAGCCGATCCGCTCGAACGCTTCCTCGCGTCCAACCAGTGAGAGGAAGATGCGGGCGGCAAGGCCGATCAGCAGCACGGCCACCAGGCCCTTCATGACCCCGGCGGCGCGTGTGCCCTCGATGAACCGGAGGATGCCCCACACCACCAGGGCGATGAGCGCAAGCTCGAAGGCGACCTCCCACCAGGGATAGCCCGCCATGCGCCGCAGCGCGTCACCGATGGCAATCGCAAGATCCACTGCGACCAAAACCCCTTCCAGAGCCCAGCCAAGGGCCGGCGCGAACACTGTACGCCAGCCGGCCCCTACGCTGGCATACGACTATGCCCCGTGTCATCGGCTTCGAGTCCACCCCCAACCCAAACGCCGTGAAGATTCTTCTTGACGGCACGCTTACCAACAACCCCCGGTCATATCGAGAGCCACCGGGGGACGATTGCCCCGACGCGCTGGCCGCGGCGCTCTTCGCCATCGACGGCGTCCGCGTCGTGCTTATCCACCACCACTTCGTGACCGTCTGCAAGGCCGACAAGACCCCCTGGTCGGCCATCAAGCGAAGGGCCAAATCCGCAATCCAGGCTGCCGGAGAGGCGCCGCCTGATGCCTGAGACCTCCGCGGCACTATCGCCCGACCACCTGCCAGTCCAGTTGCCCGCCGGCACGCCCAAGATCGACCGGCGATGGACCAGAACCATCGCCCGCTGGTTCTCCGCGAACGCACGCTCGCTGCCGTGGAGAACGACCCCGCGCGACCCCTGGCTCTCGCTTATGAGCGAGATCATGCTTCAGCAGACGCAGGCCAAGCGGGTGGCCGAACGGTTCGATGCCTTCGCCGGGCGATTTCCCACGCCTGCCGCGATGGCTCGGGCCAGCGTGGACGACGTGCTGGCAATGTGGAGTGGGCTGGGCTATTACCGCCGCGCCCGCCTGCTCCACGCGTGCGCGTGCGACATCGTCCATCGATACGAGGGGGCGGTGCCCCAAAATAGCGAGGATCTTCGCACCCTACCGGGCGTGGGCAGATACACCGCCGGGGCGGTCGCCTCCATCGCGTTCGGGCGGCCCGAGCCCATCGTTGATGGCAACGTCTCGCGCGTGCTCCTGCGTGTGCACGGCGTGCGACAGCCCCCCGATGGGCCCGGCGTGCAAGCCTGGGCCTGGCAACGCGCCACCGACCTTGCCCGCGCCGCCGGCGGCGATGTGGCGCGCACCAACGAGGGACTCATGGAACTCGGCGCCACGGTGTGTACCCCAGCAGCACCCGCCTGCGGAGACTGCCCGATGCGCACAGATTGCGTGGCATTTCAGGAACGCGCAATCGGTGATATTCCCGCGCCCAAGACGCGTGCCGTCAAGAAGCCGCTGGCGATCTCGGCCCTGGTCATCACCGACCAGCGCGGGCGCATCCTGCTCGAGCAACGGCCACCCAGCGGCCTGTGGGGCGGTCTCTGGCAGCCGCCGAACCTCGAACGGCCCGGCGTCCGCCACGCCTCGCTGCCCCGGACGACCAGCGAACTGGGGCTGGACGGCCTGATCGAGGCGACCGCCAAGCCCGCGGGCTTCGGCTTGGCTACCACCCACCGGGATGTCCGGGTGCGGGTGTGGACCGCCAAGGCTACCGACGCCCGGCTGGCGTTGGCCGCCAGGCCCCGAGGGGCACGCTGGGTGTATTTGGCCGACCTCGCATCGCTCGGCCTAGGCGCGGCCCAGCACCGAATGCTGCATGCTGGCGGTCTAGCAAGAGGCAGACCACGAACGGGGGTATCAAGGCGAACGCCAACGCAAAAAAACTCATAAAACACTGTTTGGCAACGGTTTATGAGCGGCCATTCGGGCGTCAGAAAATGTGGATAAGCTGGGGATCCAGGACTCGAACCTGGACTAGATGAACCAGAATCACCGGTGCTGCCATTACACCAATCCCCAGTCTGGTTACGAAAGTCTACATCGGTCATTGGGACAGTTCAAATGCCCACCAGCACCGACCCAAGAGCGATTCATGCGGGAAACTACTCACTGCCCGAGGGCCAACCTGAGTACTTCTGGCACTCTGGGCAAAACTTTATGCAGAATCAGGCATCCTTCGAGTACTATTTATACGAAGCGAACCGTGGGCAAGTAGGAGGCCCACGGACGTCGCGACCATCCTGCGCAACCGGCGCGGGAGGCAAGCAAACGCGGAGGAGACCCAAGATGAGCATGATGAAGACCAGCGTAGCGGCCCTGCTCGCCCTCGCAGGCGCGAGCATGGCCCAGGATTCCCAGTTCCTGTACACCAATACCAACGACCCGGGCATCGACGCCTACCTCGGCGGCGCGCAGAGCCGGATCATCGAGGTTACCAACCCCGGCGCCTTCCTTGCGGGCATTGTGCAGGTGGGCGACAGCTTCTTCTTCGCCGATGGCGCGGGCGACTTCGATCCTGGGCAGACCAGCGGCCTGTTCCGCCTGGACAACGCCTTCAGCACCCCTTCGATCTCGCCGGTTGCCACGGACATGCCTCTGCAGAACCCCATCGGTCTGCAGTGGGATGCTGGACGAGACAACTTCATTACGGTGAACAACGTGTTCTCGCCTCGCGCGGGCAGCGTGGACGGCGTGCTCGCTGTCACCATGGGTGGCGCGGTGTCGACCGTGTTCGAGGAGGATCTGTCCCAACCGCGTCCCCGATACCAGGCCGCCGCACGCTTGGCGCGTGAATCCTCGGGCAGCTACCTCATTCCCAGCCTGAACGGCAGCGCGGCGGTCACCGGCAGCGGCGAGTTGGGCAACGGCAGCGCCCTGTTCCGCATGAACATCGACGGGTCGCTCTCGGGCACCACCGACCTGGTGGTTGACCTGGCCGACACTTCGGTCACCGGCTTGGCCGAGCCGCTGCTGGACACCGCCGGCATCGCCATCAATCCCAACAACGGCCTGGTCTATCTGACCGATCGCAATGCCGGGGCCATCTATGAGATGACCCTCGACGGCTCGGGCGCCTTCGACTCCATCCGCACGCTGGTCAACGGCCTGGACAGTCCGGAAGAGATCCAGTACGACCCCTTCAATGACCGCTTGGTCTTCGATGAGAACTTCGGGGCCGACTTGGGCCGCATCAGCCAGGTCGAGCTCGATGGCACGGGTGTCACCGTGCTGGTCGATGGCGTCGACACCCGCGGCATTGTCGTGGTGCCCGCGCCGGCCTCGCTGGCCATGTTGGCTCTGGGGGGCCTGGCCGCAACGCGTCGCCGCCGCTGATTCCCAGCCCACGCAACGCCCACCGGGCCAAACGCGTATATCCGTGCAGAGATCGATGGCCGATGGGCGACGCCCACCGGCCATCGGTGTTTGTACGGATCGTGAGAGACTTATCTCAGTGGGGTCGAATGGAGACGCAGAGATGATTGGACCGCGCACGCGCATCGCTGGCCTGCTGGCTACGGGTATCGCCTCGAGCATGGCTCTGGCCGAGGAGACCGGCTTCGACAGCCTGTCCTCGGGCTTCCTGGGCCGCACGTTCGAGGACGGTGGCATCACCTTCTCCGAGAACCTGTGGTTTCCCGGGGGCAACCAGGTGCAGTTCGCCGCAACCAACGGCACGGGCTCGATCAGCTCGTTCCCAGAGTTCAGCCCGGTCAACGTCATGACCACCGGTTCGTGGTCGACCGGTCCAGTCCTGGGATTCACGCGCACACACCAGTGGATCGGCACCATCGGGCAGAACGCCAGCACCGCCCGGCTCGACCTCTTCTGGCTCGGTCGCTCGAACTGGGAAGGCACCGAGGTGTGCCTGGAGGGCCTGGTGGGTGACGACGTGGTTGTCAGCGACTGCTTCATCCACCCCGGCGCACTGCCCGACGACATCCAGCACACCCGCATGGAGGTCACCGGTGTCGAGTTCGAGCGCATCCGCTTCATCGCGCGCGGTGGGACGGTGCCGGGTGAGCTCGATGGCATCCTGGCGGTCTTCGACAACGTCGCCATCGAGGTCGGCGAGCCCTGCCGCGTGGACCTGGACGGTGATGGCGAACTGACCATCTTCGACTTCCTGGCCTATCAGAACCTCTTCGACGCGGGCGATTTGCAGGCTGACTTCGATGGAGACGGCGAGCTGACGCTGTTCGACTTCCTGGCCTTCCAGAACGAGTTCGACGCCGGTTGCGCGTAATGCCGATATCAACGGCATGAGCAATCCGGTCACCCTGATCGGCGGCGGCGGGCACGCGAAGGTCGTGGCCGATTCCGCACGCGCGGCCGGGCTCGCGATCGCCGGCTTCGTCGATGACGACCCGGGCGCCACCGTGCCAGGGCTCGACCACCTGGGGCCAACCACCCGGGCAGCCGAGCCCTGGCACCTTTGCATTGGATGCGTACCGACCCGCGTGAAAGTGCTGGACACGCTGACCGGTTTGACGGCGAGCATCATTCATCCCATGTCCATCGTCAGCATCGACGCGGTGATCGGCAACGGCGTGTTCGTTGGCCCCGGCGCCGTGATCAACGCCGGCGCGACGATCGACGAGCACGCCATCATCAATAGCGCTGCTGTGGTCGAGCACGACGCCCGGGTCGGGCTGGCGAGCCACATCGCGCCCGGCGCCATCGTGTGCGGGGGGGTTGTGGTGGGGGCCGGGTGCCTCATCGGCGCCAACGCGACGCTGCTGCCCGGCGTGCACGTGGGTGATGGCGCCATCGTTGGTGCTGGCGCCCTGGTCAGGGGCTCGGTGCCGGGTCGGGCCGTGGCGGTCGGTGTGCCGGCGCGCGTGCTCGAGCAGCGAGGTGGGCGGTCAGTTCGGCCTCGATAGCCGCCTCGAACCGATCTTCGCTGAAGCGCTGGGCGTTCTCGACACACGCGTCCGAGTTGCACAAGCTCGCATGCTTTGCCGCGTCGGCCATCGCCCGCGCCGAGCCATCGCACAGCACGCCGGTCACCCCGTCCTGCACGATGTCGAGCGCACCGCCCTGGCCCCGCGCCGCGATGGGCAGCCCGCAGGCCTGGGCCTCCACCGCCGTGATGCCGAAGTCCTCGACCTGCGGAAAGAGCAGCACTGCCGCCGTGCACATCTCGTGACGCAAGGCCTCATCGCTCAGCCGGCCCATGAAACTCACGTTCGACGGCGCCGAACGCTCGAGTTCGCTCTTCACGCTGCCGTCGCCGACGATGCGTAGCTCCGCCCCCGCCAGCTTCGCAGCCTCGATCGCCGTGTCGAGCCGCTTATAGGGTTCGATGGCCCCGACCGACAGCCAGTGCTCGCCGCGCGGTTCGTCACCGGGCGTGAAGTAGTCGGTGCGGGCGGGCGGATGGATGACCGTCGATTCGCGGTCATACGCCCGCTCGATCAACCCGGCCACATGGGTCGAGTTGGCGATGAACGTGCTGACGTGGTCGGCGGTCGAGCGATCCCACGCGCGAAGCGAGCGGCCGAACATCCGCAGGCCCAGTTGCTGGAGCCTCCCGCCGTACTGGTCGGCCTGCGACCACAGGTACCGTGCGGGGCTATGGCAGTAGCACACGTGCGGCACGCCGGGCGGCGGGCACAGGCCCTTGATCGCCGCCGAACTGGTCGAGACCAGAAGGTCGATGCCGCGGCGGCGGTCCATCAAGGCCAGGCGATCGGTGAGCTGGCCAACGGCGGCGGGGTACAGCGGTAGCATCCACCGCCGGGCCCGCATCGCTCCCGGAAGCGCGCCCAATCCCGAGACCTGGCGCGGTAGCTCGTCGAGCTCTGGGGTCAGCGGGCCGCCATTGTCGAACATCGTCAGGATCGCCTCGACGTGCCCCAGCCGACCCGCCACGCGGGCGATATGGTGCAGCACGCGCTCGCCGCCCCGCAGGCCCACCAGCCAGTCATGGGCCAGAACGATGCGCGGGCGATCCCCAGAATTCGATGCCGGGGAATCCTCGGCCCCTTCACGGGGGTTTAGAGTGGTCGATGAGCCAGCCGCACGCATCCCAGACTGTACGGGCCACCCCGGCCAACCTGCTCGGGCTCGACTACCAGGCCCAGGCGAAACGTTTCGGCCCGCCCGTCGTGCCGATCATCGACAGCCACGCCCACATCAATGGGTCCAAGGCCGCCCCGGTCTACGAGCGTGCGATGGATGCCTACGGCGTGAGGCGGGTGTACTCGCAGACGCAGATGTCCCAGGCGGCGGCGATGCGCGACGTGCTGGGCGACAAGATCCGATTTGTCGCGATTCCCGAATACATGAGCGACGACCGCCGGCGAGCCATGCGCGAGGGCTTCTTCGAGAACATGCGGCGCTTCCATGGCGAGTTCGGCTCGCGGATGCTCAAGTTCTGGGCCGCTCCGCGCTTGCGTGACATGCTCGACCCGGTGGCCGACGCCGACATCATCCGCATCGACAGCCCGCTTCGTCGCGACCTGGCCGCCGAGGCGGTCTCGCTGGGCTACATGTTCCAGGCACACATCGCCGACCCCGACACGTGGTTCGCCACCAAGTACGCCGATGCGAGCACGTATGGCGCGAAGCTGGAGCACTACGAGCCGCTGGAACACATGGCCGACGACTTCGGCGTGCCGTGGCTGGTGGCGCACATGGGCGGCTGGCCCGAGGACCTGGCGTTCCTCGACGGCTTGCTCACCCGGCACGACAACATCTACCTGGACACCTCTGCGACCAAGTGGATGGTCCGTGAACTCAGCAAGCACCCACGCGACGCGTTCATTGCCTTTCTCGAGAAATGGCGCGGCCGCATCCTCTTCGGGTCCGACATAGTGACGCTCGACGACCACTTCGAGTCCAGCGACGACGCCAACAACCGCTTCGGCGCGCACCAGGCCAGCGGTGAGGCAGAGGCCTTCGATCTCTACGCGAGCCGCTACTGGGCCCTGCGCACGATGTGGGAACGCGAATATGAAGGACCCAGCCCCATCGCCGACCCCGACCTTGCGATGATCGACCCCGACAATTACGACGCGATGAGCTCGCCGCCTCTCCAGGGGTTCGCACTACCGAAGGATCTGCTCGAGGTTGTGTACGCCGGCGCGGCCGAGGCTCTACTCGAGAAGTGGTGGGCCGAGCACTAACGCATCAACGGAACGCCCACGGCTCCCCGGGCGTGTAGCCCAGCAAGTCGTAAAGCTCAGCCCGCGTCTGCATGTCGTCCAGGCTCGCTTGCACGCTGCCGTCTTCGGCCAGCCCGGCCAGCAGACGATCGACGGCCTTCATCGCCACGCGCAGGGTGGAGACCGGGAAGATCACGAAGTGGTAGCCCATCTGCGCGAAGCGGTCGCGCGGGATGATCGGGGTCTTGCCGAACTCGGTCATGTTGGCCAGCATGTAGGGTGACCGATCCGCGCCGCCGACCTCGACCTTCGACATCGCCTTGGCGAAGGCCTCGAACTCGCCTTCATCCTTGAGGCCCTCGGGGAAGATCATGCTCGCGCCGGCTTGCGCGTAGCGGGTGGCCCGCTCGATGGCGTCGTCCATGCCGCTGACACCACGCGCGTCGGTGCGCGCGCACACGATGAAGTCCGGATCGCTGCTCTCGCGCGCCGCCCGCACGGCCCACTCGATCTTGCTTGTCGCTTGGTCGGCCGGCAGCAGCGTCTTGCCATCAAGGTGCCCGCACCGCTTGGGGAAGACCTGGTCCTCCAGGTGCAGGCCCGCCGCACCGGCGCGTTGGTATTCGATGACCGTCCGGCGGGTCATCTCCTCCTCGCCGAAGCCCGTATCGGCGTCGGCGATCACCGGCAGCGCGGGGCCTGCGGCTTCCAGCCGAGACCCATCGACCACCTCCCGCACCGTCGCCACGAACCGGTCGAGGGTCAGCAGGCCCACGTCGGGCACGCCCGCCGCCGCGCTCGTGGCCGCTCCAGAGACATACGCCGCCTCGAAGCCGTGCCGGGCAACGGCCCGGGCGGTCAGGCCGTTGAAGGCGCCCGGTGCCATGACGCAGCCGCGTTCCATGGCCGATCGCAGTCGTTGGGCTGGGGTTTGTCCGGTGTTTGTCATCGTGGAAGGCATCTTGAGATGGTAGGAAGGCCCTTCAGGGGCCCCGTATCGATTTTTCGGGCTGGAGGCGATATTGGACTGAATCCGGCTTCGCGGACGGTCGATGGACCCTGTGAAGAGGTTCACATAGACCGGAGTAAGCCATGAGCAGCATCGAACAGCAGGCCGAGACTCGCAGCACGTGCCAGGGCAACTGTGGCGGGTGCGAAGACCACCGACACAGCGGCGTCGTCGGACGCGTGGGCGTCACCTGCGAGGGCGAACAGATCCGATCCGACACCAATCCGGACATCGAGCCCAATCAGGTCGACGCCCTGACCCGCGGCCTGCTGGGCAGCTTCACCAGGTTCATCGAGACGGGCGACCGCACGGCCGAGTCCAGCGCCGCAGATCACCGATCCGCCCTTCCGGCGGGGTCTCCACATGAGGAGCGGCCCGAAGGCGCGGCGCTCGACGAGGCCCTGGGACGCGTGGAAGCGGCGATGGCGGCGCTGGTCTCGGCCGTGCCGAGCCTTGAAGAACGCCTGGCGTGCGTCGAGACCACCATCGGCGCTGGCGACGGCGTGCCCGAGGGCGTCGATCGCGATGCCGTGGCGGGCAAGCTCAAGGACCAGCTCGCCCAGGTCGACCGCGAGTGCAAGCGGCGGGCCAGCGTGCCCATCGAGCGCCTCGAGGCGCGCGTCGCCTCGGCCGAACGCTCGCTGGGCGGGCTCATCGAGCGGGCCGAGGCCGTGCTGGACGCATGCGAGCAGGAGCGCCACGCTGCCGAGGGCGTGGCCGATCGACTGACCGAACTGGCAGTGGCGCTCGAGCCCTGGACCGAGCTGCTCGACCTTCGCGAGAGCGAAGACGGCATGCCCAGGCCGCTGGCGGCGCTGCTGCGCATCGCCGGGGCCGAGCTCTCGCGCGAGATGGCGGGCGTGCGCGGCAGCCTCGAGCGCTTCGCCGGCGTGCTCGACCTGACCGGCGCCGAGCTCGAGACCGAACAGACCGCCGACGCCGATGCGGGCGACGGCGTGCAGGAGGGAGACACCGTGGCGCCTCAGGAACCGGGCGAGGACGATTCGCGCAAGCGGAGCCGTCGGAAGAATGGCAAGTCGCGGGCCGTGCGCGCCAAGGGCGCCGAGGCCGAGGCCCCGCGCCGCGGCGCCTCGGAGCGTCGATTGAGCGCCGAGGCGCGACTGCGGGCGCGCAGCCGGGCCGAGGGCCGCCCGCCGCGCCGCTAGCCCGCGGCCGAGAGGGCGCTAGGGTTCATTCGATGGACCCGATGGCCTCGCACATGCCCAGCAGCGTCGAGCCGGGCCGCCACGGCACGGACACCACCACGCCCGGGCCCACTGCCGCAGCCCCAGGG
>JBITAF010000061.1:0-5554 GCA_044440025.1 Phycisphaerales bacterium JB060
GAAGCAACGCCCCCGCGCCCAGGCCGTTACCTATGAAGACCCAGCCGCCCTCGGTCGCGCCGTCGATCGGCTGGCCAGCCTGCCCCCCCTGGTCACCTCGTGGGAGATCGAGCGCCTCAAGGCGAGCCTGGCCGACGCCCAGGTCGGCAAGCGGCTGGTCATCCACGGAGGCGACTGCGCCGAGACTCTCGACGAGTGCAGCCCGGCCACCATCACCGCCACGCTCAAGATCCTCCTCCAGATGAGCCTGGTGCTCATCCACGGCTCGCAGAAGCCGGTCGTCCGCATCGGCCGTCTGGCGGGCCAGTACGCCAAGCCGCGCTCAAGGCCCACCGAAGCCGGTGAGGTCGAAGGCCAGGCCTGCGAGCTGCCCAGCTACTTCGGCGACCTGGTCAACCACGCCGAGTTCACCCCCGATGCCCGCCGGCCCGACCCCGACCTCATGCTGGCCGGCTACCACCACGCCGCCATGACCCTCAACTTCATCCGCTCGCTGGCCACTGGTGGTTTCGCCGACCTGCACCACGCCGAGCAGTGGGACCTTCGCTTCCTGACCAACGCCCAGCTCTCGGGCGACCTGCGCGAGCGCTACCAGCGGATGAGCCAGGAGGTGCGCAGCGCCATTCGCTTTGCCGAGCTCATCGGCGAGGGCGCATTGCAAGAAGTCAATCGCGTGGATTTCTTCGCCAGCCACGAAGGGCTGAACCTCGAGTACGAGAGCGCCCAGACCCGCCGCGTGCCTCGAAGAGACGGCTTCTATTGCCTGACCACCCACCTGCCCTGGATCGGCGAGCGCACCCGCGCCCTCGACGGCGCCCACGTCGAGTTCTTCCGCGGCATCGCCAACCCCGTGGGCGTCAAGATCGGCCCGAACATCGACCCCGACGAGGCCGTCGCCCTGCTGCGCACCCTCAACCCCACGCGCGAGCCGGGCAAGATCGTGCTGATCTCCCGCATGGGCGCGACGAGGGTCGATGCCCTGCCGCCGATCTTGCAGGCCGTCGAGAAGTCGGGCGAGCCGGCCGTCTGGCTGTGCGACCCCATGCACGGCAACGGCCAGGTCACCGACGATGGGCGCAAGACTCGGCACTTCGACGCCATCGTCGCCGAGCTGCGCAGCACCATGGCCGCCCACAAGCAGGCCGGCACCGTGCTGGGCGGCGTGCACGTGGAGGTCACCGGCCATGACGTCACCGAGGTCATCGGCGGCGCGTCGGGCGTGACGCAGGAGCGACTGTCCGAGAACTACGCCACCGCCTGCGACCCGCGCCTGAACTATGCGCAGGCCCTGGAACTGGCCTTCATCCTCTCCGGAGCGCTCAGCCGAACGGCGGGCGACCTTCCGGCGTAAAATAGACCATGCCCACGTACGACTACGAGATCTTGGACAAGAAGGGCGAGCCCACCGGCGAGACCTTCGAGTACGTCCAGCGCATGGCCGACGAGCCGCTGACCGAGCACCCCGAGACCGGCCAGCCCTGCCGCCGCGCGATCTCCGCGCCCGCCATCGCCGGCAAGTGGAGCGACCTCAACAAGACCCAGATGAGCAACAAACGCCTGGGCGAGCTCGGCTTCACCAAGTTCGAGAAGAAGGGCGACGGCTACTACGAACGCACGGCGGGGAGCGAGGGGCCAAAGACGATCAATGCGGATGATTATCTGTAACCACGATCCTCTGCGGAGGAAAACGCATGGCGGAAGTTCTCAAAATCGCGTTCGCCGTCTTATTCCTGGTCATGATTGTCTATGTCTTCATCAAGCTGCCGGGTTGGATGCGAAAGCTTGAGCGCTAGCCCACCAGCCCCTCAATCCCGCTGAGCCCCACCGGCTCCTTCGTAAAGAACCCCTCCCCCGCCCCCACACCGATCCGGCTCCCCAGATACGTCGCGCTCGCCTCGACCCAGTCGACCACCTTGCGGTTCTTCTCGGGCAGCACGAACTGCGTGTGGTAGGCCCGGATCGACTCGATCTTGCGCTCCACATACCCCGTCACATCCAGCACGAAGCTCGGGTTGGCCACCCAGCGCAGGTGTGTGGCGTAGTAGTAGAACAGCCACTTGGGGTAGATCGGCTCGCCCGCGGCCATCCCCTCGGGCACCGGCATGTCCACCTTCGTCAGCTTCGCGTCGAACCGTGCGTCCTCGACGATCCGCGTGACGGCCCGATGGTCGGGGTGGGCATCCTCGAAGAACGGCGTGAAGACGATGCTCGCCTGGTGTGCGCGGATCACGCCGGCCATCTTGTGGCGATTCTCGATCGTGTGCTCGACGAACCGGTTGGGTAATCCCAGCAGCACACGCTTCACCGGCCTGGCATCGGGGAACTTCGCCCGATCGGGCGAGAGGATGGTCGCTGCATTCTTTGCCTCTTCGGCCCGCGTCTTCGGATCGCCATACGGCGTGGGCTCGCCGTTGGTCACGTCGACCAGCAGCACGTCGTGCCCCTGCTCGGCCAGCTTGGCGATCGCCCCGCCCATGCCGAGCTCTTGATCATCAGGATGCGGTCCGACGACGAGGATGTTGGCCATGCCCGCAGGATACGGCCCGGCCTTCGCAGTTACCGCCGCTGGCCCACAGCGATGAGCCCGTACTTGGTCGGCTGCTCCGCCTCGCCCTGATCCACCGTCAGCTCGACCAACGCCAGCAGCTCGGGAGGCTCGGCCGCGAAGAACCCGCCCGCGCCAAATCGCCGGCCCTGCTCGTCGACGAACCGCGTCAACGGCACGTGCAGGGTCTCGCCAACGGCCAGCCCCTCGATCGCGTAGCCGTAGCGGCCGTTGAGCCAGAGCGTGCCAGGGCCAAAGCTGCGGCCCGTGGTATTGGTTAGCCGGAGCCTCGTGCCCTCGCGGAAGGCGTGGATGTCCAGCGTCTCGACCCGGCGGCTGGCCTCGGGGTAGGTCGGGCCGCTGTCCAACTCGCCCCGCGACGCGCACCCGCCCGCCAGCAAAGCCGCGAATCCCAGGATGGTCACGCCTCGACGCATCGCCAATGGTGCCCCCGCCATCCGCCCGCGTCCACTACCCTTGCCCGATGTCCTGCGAGACCGCCTCACGCAACGCCACAGAGCCCACCCCGGGCATCGCCCCCGGCGGCGAGGGGCTCGATGCCCGCGCCATCGCCGCCGAGATCGGCCGCACCGGCGTGCACCCGCACCTTCCCGCGACCGTCCCGGGCATGGATGCCCCGTTCTACCAGGCCGGCCTGGCGGGCTACTCCGACGCGGCCATGCGCATCATCGCCCGACGCCACGGCTGCCCGCTGTGCGTCACCGAGGCCCTGCTCGACCGCACCCTGCTGGCGGGCGGTCGAGGCTTCGCCAAGGCTGACCTGGGCGAGCTGCACGACAACGTGCCCGGCGGCGAGGACGACCACCCCCTGGTCGGCCAGATCATGGGTACCGACCCCGGCGAGATGGCGGCGGCGGCGATCAAGATGGTCGAGCAGGGCGCGAGGCGGGCGAAGGAGTATCGGAAGCTGGCCGAGGGAGGCGAGCTGGCCATCGAGCACGTCAGCGAGTCGTCCTTCCAGGCGATCGACATCAACCTCGCCTGCCCGGCCAAGAAGATCGCCAAGAAGGCCCGCGGCGGCCACTGGCTGGCCGAGCCCGACGGCGCCATCGCCATCCTCAAAGCAGTCCGCGACGCGCTGCCAGAGAGCATCCCCGTCACGCTCAAGATCCGCCGCAGCTTCGACGACACGCCCGAGATGGCGCGCAACTTCATGCGCATCTTCGACGCCGCGTACGACCTGGGCTACGCCTGGGCCACCGTCCACGCGCGCACCGTGCAGCAGAAGTACGTCGGCCCGAGCCGGTGGGACCTGCTACGCGACATCCTGCAGCAGCGCCCCGGCCGCGTCGTCTTCGGCTCGGGCGACATCTGGAAGGTCGAGGACATCTTCCGCATGATCGGCTACACCGGCGTCTCCGGTGTCAGCGTCGCCCGCGGCTGCATCGGCAACCCCTGGATCTTCCGCCAGGCCCGCAGCATGATGGCCGGCGAGGATCCCCGCCCTCCCACCATTGCCGAGCAGCGGCAGGTGCTCGAGGATCACTTCGAGCTCGCCCTGCGCGTCAACTCAGGTATGCGCGACCCCGAATACCACACCGGCAAGACCATGCGCAAGTTCGCCATCCGCTTTGCCCAGCATCATCCGGCGGGGGACGAGGTGCGGAAACGGTTTATTGGGGTGAAGGGGTTGGAGGATTGGCGGGGGGTGTTGGGGGAGTGGTACGCGGAGCCGAGCTGATGGCAGAACAGTGCGATCCATCGGCGATCGAAACGCCAACCCATCTCGCCGTGGGCCGCGCGCTCCGGAGGTGCTTTGCCGAAGCGTTGCGCGACCCCGAACCGATGGGTTGGAAGATCAACTTTGACAGGGCCAGTGTGCTGCACATGATCGAGACTTGGGCGGAGCGCGGCATGGCCGAATCGGTTCCTTATTTCGACGAGTGCGTTGAACTCGTCACGGCAAACTCTCAGATAACCGCGCAGGCACGCGAACCGCTCGCCAGACTCGAAGTCGTGCCGTATCAGGAGTATCTCGTGGCTCTCACGGGGGTGACGCGCCTCTTGGCCGATCCGCGTGATGACTTGGAACTACTGTCTTGGTTCCTTAGCGGATCGGGAAGGTACGGTTCGTGTGATTTCCAGAATTGCCTGGAGCACATCCGGAACCAGACCCACGACTACTGCTTCTTCAATGTGGACTGGCTCAAAGAGTGGCGGTTGGCGGTCGACGCCTTCAACCGTGTCACCATGCCCGCTGCCGCGCTTGTTCAATGGCTGAGCCCGAAGCCGCCATGTGAGTTCGAAGAGCCGATGATCTAAGCCCTCTTCTCCCCACCCCCCGGATACGCAATCCGCCCGTGGTAGATGCTCGCCACCGTCTTGCTGATCGAATCCCCCACCGCGTCCAGTTCCTTCAAAGTCAAATCGCAATCGTCGAACTGCCCATCGGTCAGCCGCTTCTGGGCGAGCCGGCGCACGAGCTGGTCGATGCGGCTGGGCGTCGGGTCGGCCATCGTGCGCGTCGCGCTCTCGACGGCGTCGGCCAGCATCAGGATCGCGCACTCCTTCGTCCGCGGCTTGGGACCGGGGTAGCGATACTCCATCTCGCTGGGCTCGTTGACCATCTCGCCCTCGCGGGCCTCGCGCTTGCTGATGTGCTGCTCCTCGGTCGGCAGGAATGCGCCGCCGCCCACCATCACCTTGACCCGGCACGGGGCGCAAGTACCGCCGCCGCCGCAGGCGGACGAGACGTATAGTTTGGAGTCCGCCAGCGCCCCCAGCAGCTTGGTGCCGACCGGTGCCTGGATGGTCTTCTCGCCGTTGATCTCGATGTCGACGTTGCCGGAAGCGACCAGCCGTGACTTCGCCAGCAGGATCACCATCACCAGCGACAAGACCACGCCGACGAAGACGCCGACGCTGAGACCGATTTGCGCTATTTCACCCATAGTTCGCTCTGCCGAATATGAACCACAGAGGCACAGAAATCACAGAGAATGTTCATTCGCGCATATCTCCGCCCTGTGCCCTCTGTGTCTCTGTGGT
>JBITAF010000062.1:0-33563 GCA_044440025.1 Phycisphaerales bacterium JB060
ATCCCCATCGGATCGGTCGCCACCTCGGCGGTCCCGATGCGGCTCCAGATGTGCTCAATCTCATCTGGGAACTCATCGAGCAGGACCTCCTCGATCCGTGTGTTGTACCGCACGGACTCATCGATCGAGACGCCGGCGAGGCGGATGGTGTTCAGGACCATCGAGCCCTCGCTCAGGCGCGGGATGAACTCGCCGCCCATCTGCGTGCTCCGGTAGCCCGCGACGCCTAGCAGAGCCACGGCCAGCAGCATCACGACCCACCGGAGTCGAATCGCTCCGCCGACGGCCCAGCCGTATGCCCCGGCCAATCCACGTAGCAGAATGGCGTCCTTGGGTTTCGCGCGACGCGGAAGGAAGTAGTACGACAAGACCGGGGACAGGAACACCGCGACCAGCAGGGCTCCCAGGAGCGCGAATATGAACGTCCACGCCATTGGCCGGAACATCTTCCCCTCGATGCCTTCAAGCGTCAGCACGGGGGCAAAGACGAGCGTGATGATGCCCATCCCGAACACGATCGGTCGTACCACGCGCGCACTGGATTTCGCGATCGATTCGAGCCGCTCGGAAGGCGAGAGTTTCCGGCCAAGCTCTCTCTGGCGTTCCTTCAGCGAGCGGAGATTGGCTTCCGTCATGACCACCGAGCCATCGACAAGGATGCCGAAGTCGATCGCGCCGAGGCTGAGCAAGCTTGCTGCGATCGCGAACTCGTACATGCCCTGCACGGCGAACAGCATTGAAATCGGGATGGCGACCGCGACGAGCAAACCGGCTCGGATGTTACCCAAGATGATGAGCAACACGACGATCACCAGCACGGCACCGATCACGAGGTTGTGCTCGACCGTCTTGATGACCTGCTCGACCAGCAGGGTCCGGTCGTACACCACATCCAAGACGACATCGGGCGGCAGCGACGGCGCGAGGGATTCAAGGCGTTCGCGGAGTTCCTCGGTCACCACACGACTGTTCTCACCCATCAGCATGAAGGCCAGGCCGAGGACGACCTCGCCCTTGCCGTACGCCGAAACCGCGCCGCGGCGGATCTCGCTACCGATTTCAACCTCCGCGACATCTTGAATCCGCACCGGCGTGCCGTCGCTGGAAGCAACCACGATGTTCTCGATCTCACCGATCGTCGCAACACGCGCCAGTCCCCGCACCACCCTCGCTTCACCGGAGGTCACGATCTGCCCGCCGCCGACGTTGGCGTTGTTGCGGCGCAGC
This sequence comes from Phycisphaerales bacterium JB060, assembly GCA_044440025.1. GTDB lineage: Bacteria > Planctomycetota > Phycisphaerae > Phycisphaerales > UBA1924 > JAHCJI01. The sequence goes on from JBITAF010000062.1 coordinate 1,228, forward strand.
GCATCCAGCACATCCTCAAGCGTGAAGCCAAACTTGATCAGTGCTTCAGGTTTGACGACGACGTGATACTGCCGCTCCAAGCCACCCCATGAATTGACCTCGGCCACACCCGGCACCTTGCGAAGCTCGGGCTTGATCACCCAATCATGGATGGTCCGGAGTTCTTCGATAGAGTGTTCGCCGGTCTCCGACCGGATGACGTAGTGAAAGACCTCACCGAGACCGGTCGCGATCGGGCCGAGCTCCGGCCTTCCGACACCATCTGGCAGTTCGACTGCCGAGAGCCGTTCGGTAATGTACTGCCGCGCGTCGATAATGCGGATGTCATCATCGAAGGTCGCCACGACCTGTGAGAAGCCGAACTTTGAGACGGACCGCACGTTCTGGAGCCCGGGCAGCCCGCCGATCGAGAGTTCGACAGGAAGGGTGATCTGCTGCTCGATTTCTTCCGGGCTGAGCGCGGGGGCCACGGTGTTGATCTGCACTTGGATCGGCGTGGTGTCTGGAAACGCGTCGATCGGAAGCTGGATCATCCGGTACACACCGGCGGCGCACGCGATCGCGAACAGCAGAATGACAAGCACTCTGTTCCTGAGCGACATCTCGATAAGACGGGTCAGCATGGTGGCTCCGGATCAGTCGTCGACACATCCCGCACCGAGGCGAGACTTGAGGAACTCGGTCTTCATGGTGAAGCTGCCGCCGGTCACGACGGACTCAGTCTCTGTGAGGCCCGCCAGAATGGCGATCGTGCCGGAAGCCGTGCGCGGCCCGACATCAACACGCCGAACCGCGAACAGATCCGGTTCCTGCCGCACAAACACGAACGATGTGCCATCGATCTCGTGTACCGCTTCACCCGGCACAAGCAGCGAGTTCGAGGTGCCGCCGATCATTGCGGAGACCTCAGTGAACATGCCATGGCGAAGAATGCCACGATCATTCTGAACCGTCGCGCGGGCCCGTACCATCCGGGTTCGTTCATCGATACGCGGGCTGATCCATGTGATCTGTCCGGGGATCTCCAGCTCGGGCAGAGCACGGACGCTCGCGACGATCTCCCCGCCGCGCTCGATCTGAAACGCCTGCTCTTCCGGGACCGCGAGCTCGATCCACATCGTCGACAAATCAGCGATCTCGAAGAGCGAGCCCTCTGAATCCGCTGCCTCGCCAAGAACCGCGGTCCGCTCGACGACGCTGCCAGCGAAGGGTGCCCTGACGTAAAGATCCGAGGATGACGACTGCTCCGCCGCAATATCCGCGACTTCCGATTCAGTGAAGCCGAGATTGATGAGCTGCTGATGCGTGCGACGCACTTCCAGCTCAGCGAGCTTGAGCGCTGCCTGGGCATCCTGGAAGTCCCGGCGTGCAGCAATGTTCTCGTTGACGAGCTTCTGCTCACGCTCGAACACGGTGGTTCTCGCTTCGACCTCTGCGATCTTGGACAGGTACGCGGACTTCGCTTGTGCCACCGCCACGGAGTTGATGACCGCGAGAATTTGCCCTTCTTCAACCTGGTCGCCAACATCGACACGGATATCAGTGATCACACCGGGGGCCAACGGTGTGAGCTTTGCCAATCTGTTCCCGTTGTAGCGGACCTCGCCCAACAAGCTGATCGACGCTGAAGCATCGCCACGATTCGGTTGCTCAAGCGTCAGCCCGGCAAGCTCTGCAGATCTCGCGGAGGGCATGCGGACGAGCAGCGACTCGCCAGCCTCAAGCGTCCCAGCGAGCTGAGGCTGGCAGATTCCGCACTCGATCTCATCGACCCCGTGCTCATGACAGAAGAGAGAGGGGGCACCATCGCGGGAGGGCGTCGCCGAGGCGTCTCCCAGCAGAGCGGGATTGCACAGGTGGCACTCGTCTTCGTAAAGGAAGTGCTCCTCGCAATACGCCCGGTCCGCGTCTTCCAACTGTGGCTGGCAGATCCAGCACCGGTCTTCATAGCGATCGTGCTCGCTGCACCACAAGCGGCCCTCATCACGCTTGGCCGGATCACAGATGAAGCAGGCCTCGTCAGCGCTGTGTCCATGGAGCCCGCCAGACGACTCGTCGGCTGCGTTCTCCGAGGCATCGAGTGCCGGGTTGCAGAGATGGCATTCGTCCTCATACAGATAGTGCTCGTCGCAATACGGCCGGGACGAATCCTCAAGCTGCGGTTGACAGATCCAACACCGGTCCTCGTACCGGGCATGCTCGGTACACCACAAGCGACCGGCGTCGCGTTTCGTAGCGTCACACGCAAAGCAAGTCTCGCCGTTCTCGTGCGGGTGCGCGACTTGAGTCACATCAGATGCGCGTGATCCGTTGGACGCCGATGATGCTTCCTGTTCGCGATCGCACCCGCCAAGCAGGAGCGCCGTTGTGAACAGGCAAACGAGTGAAATGACGCCGTGTGATGGTTTCACGGTGTGTCTCCTTGATTAGGGTGATCAGAATGTTCGCGGAGCGAATGGGTGTTCAGCGGCTCTGAGATGAGCCCCTCGACCTGCACCTTCGCGGCGTGGTATTCGGCGAGAGCTTCGAGCCTTTGGGTTTCAGTATCGAAAAGGGTGCGCTGCGCATCGAGGACATCGAGGTACGGGAGCTTGCCTTCGTCGTAGGCCCGACGCGTCGCGTCGTATGCGTCCTTCGCCGCGGGGAGTAGGGCGGCATCAATCGCCTGGGCCTCGTGATACGCGGCGGTCAATCGGGCGTGTGCCCGAACAAGCCGGGTGGCCAAATCGCGTCGGGAAGCCCGCCCCTCGTCGATCGCTTGTGCTGCTCGGAGCCGGGCGGCCAGTATTCCTCCCTGATTGCGATCGAAGATCGCCAATGGCACGGACACGGCCACGACGAGACCGACATCTTCGCTCTCTTCGGCATACCGAATGCCAGCACCAGCCGTCACGTCGGAGACGGCTTGAGCCCGTTCGAGAGCGACCACCGATGATCGTCGCTCGGTCTCTGCAATCCAACGCTGAACTTCCGGATGGTGCTCAACGAGATCCGTCAGGGCATCGAGCAACGGCACAGGCATCAGGTCATCCAGCGATCCGATGGCCGTGTCAAAGCCGGGGTCGGTTGCATCCCACATCGCACTGAGTTCACGCCTCGCGGCCTCAAGTTCCCGGCTGAGTCGATCTGCGGCGATGCGGGTGGATTCGCTTTCGAGCCGGGCCTTGATCTCGTCGATGGGTGAAACATCTCCGGCCTGCACCCGCCGATCGATGACGCGCCGGTTCTCCTCTGCGAGTGCTTGCGCGCGAACGGCGAACTCAACACGCTGCTGGAGCTCCAGCACCCGCACGAAGCGGGACGCGGTGTCGGTGAGCACGGCCAGCCGCTGTGCTTCGTAGTCGAGAGCAGCAACAATCCACTGCCCCTCGGCGACCCGCACGCGGCGGTCTCGCTTCCGGCCAAGCTCAAGAAGCTGGCTAAAGGCTATGGTGGTCTCGGCAGAATCAAAGCCACTCAAGCTTCCAGAGCCCGCGAAGTCTTCGACCTCGATTCCGACGCTTGGATTGGGGGAGAGCCCGGCTTGCAGACGACGCGCTTCCGCAATCCTCGGCTCCCAGGCAAGCGATCGAAGTCGCGGGTTGCGTACGAGCGCAGCCGCGAGAGCCTGGCGAAGGGTCAACTGCTCACCGATGGTGACCACATCTGATCCTGGTCCGACTCGATCAGGATCCTTCGGTGCTTCGTAACGAGGCATATCGCGCAAGAGAGGCCTTGCGGCGGGGGGGTCGAAGTCGAATGGTGACGGCGCGCAACCGCCCAACAGAGTGACGACGCCCAGGCAGCAAAACAGCTTTGGTTCAGTAAATCTCATGTGTTCCACTCGGATAGAGACGTTGCCCGGCGCACACCGAGCCTCCGGGAAAGACGAACGCAGTACACGTACTGCGCAGAATCCCAGGTCGTCCTAAACGAGCAGAATTACGCTGCGAAGATGGCAAGCAGAGAATCCGACTCCCGATAGCACCGGAGGTCGGAGGGCGGAGGACGTTTTTGCCGATCTGTCAGTGAGGAACTCGAACCAAGGGAAGGGCAGATCATCAGGCCCACCGAGAGACCAGTATTCTACCGTGTCTTTCTCTAAGCGGTCAACGGCGACGATCAACTCGGATTCCACCTCGGTGGACTGGCATCCGCCGTCGGGGCAGGCAATGCGGTGACTCGATTCTTCGCTGTGCTCTGAGGGAACCGGGCACGGGTCCTCACCCGGCCCGTCGCAGCAGAATTGGTCGCCAAACTGGGTGGTTGCGGTCCCATCAGCACAAATGCAGAGAAACCGCGGGCCGAGGCCAGCTCCCACGGCCAACAAGAGGGTGAGCAGGATCGAGATGGCTTGGCGGTGTTTCATGGATGCGGGGATGCGGGTCAATCAGGCCAGCGACATCTTGACTATTACACCATGTCGTGTAATAGTCAAGCGCGGTTCATCGCTTTTCACAAATCCGAAAGGGTCTCACATGGAGTCTTGCCGCCCAAAACTGCCTCTGGCCGCGCGCCCGCTCATTGGGGCTCTCGAAGCCGAGCGGGTCGGCATCCTCTTTAAGAGCTTGGCCCATCCAACCCGACTCCGTCTGCTTCACGCCCTAATCCGGGTGGACGAACTCAGCGTGGGAGATCTCGCGGATGAAAGCGGGATGTCGGTTCAGGCGGTGTCGAACCAGTTGCAACGACTTGCTGAGATCGGCGTAGTTGGCAAGCGTCGCAATGGGCTTCAGGCAATCTACTGCGTGATCGATCCATGCGTTCCCGTGCTGCTGGAACGCGCTTGGTGCCATGTGGATGAGTACGTCGAAGCAGGTTTTACATCCGCCGATCAACGGGACATCCGATGAGCACTTCCGTCTTAAGAGCTTCTCCGATCCCAGGCTTCCGGATGACAAGGGGGCTGGACTTGACAAAAGAGACCACCAAGTAAAATGCGAACAGCGTGGGGGTATGGGCTCTCGAATGGCTCATGAAACTGCCGATTACTCCCGGGTAGTTGTGCAACCAAGTCAAGAGAAAATCGCGTCGCGACCAAAGTCCAGCCAGCACTATTGAAGGCCGGTTGCCAGAGCAGCCGGCCTTGTTTATTGGTGACAAGCCGAACCGCCTATCCCTCATCAGCGACGTTCAACTCGGTCCGGGGTTCGCTCGTTCCCCCGGCGGGCGCCCGCGTCGGCTCATCCACGCCCATTGTCCGCTTGATGAAGTCCCACTGCAGGCGGCGATACTGGCGGGACCAGATGCCATGGCGCATGCCGGGGTAGATTGCCATCTCGAAGAGCTTGTCGGCCCGTTGGAGGGCGGCGATGAGCAGGGTGGAGTTGTGCATGTGCACGTTGTCGTCGATATCGCCGTGCACGATGAGCAGGCGGCCCGTGAGGTTCCTGGCCCCCTCGACGGCGCTGGTGCGCTTGTATCCCTCAGGGTTGGCCTGGGGGGTGGACATGTATCGCTCGGTGTAGATTGTGTCGTAATCGCGCCAGTCGGTGACCGGGGCGCCCGCGATGCCGGCTGTGAACAGATCACTGTGTGTGAGCGCATACGCGGTGATGTACCCGCCGAAGGAGTGGCCGTTGATGCCCACTCGAGAAGGATCGGCCCAGCCCTGGTCAAGCGCCCAGCGGACGGCGTCTTCCAGGTCTCGAAGCTCGCCCACGCCCAGGTTCAAGTAGCTCGTCCAGGCGCTCTTTGCGCCCTTGCCGCTGGCGGCGTAGGGGTCCACGCGCATGACCACGATTTCCGCCGAGCAGAGCAACTGCTCCCACATCCGACCAGCCTGCCAGGAGTCGCGCACGGTGGGGGCGTGCGGGCCGGCGTAGGTCGTCAGCCATAGCGAATACGTGCCGGCCGGATCGAAGTCTGGCGGGTAATACACGATTGCTTCAAGCTGCTGGCCCTTGTGCCGCGAGGGGATCTGGACGTGCTCGATGGTGGCCAGGTGGTAGTCGGCAAGTTCGTATACCGGGTTGGTGTCCAGCCATCGGATGAGGGCCCCATCCTCAGTCGACCGCAGCACGGTCCTGGTGGGCTGGTCCACGCTCGACCAGCGGTCGATGAACATGGAGGCCGATGGATTGAGCGTGACCGAATGGCTGCCTGGCTCGGTGGTCAGGCGCGTGAGTTCGGAGCCGTCAAGGCGGATCTTGTAAAGGTCGTTCCCGATGTGCGAGGCGGTCGTGCCGGTGAAGTAGATCCACCCGGCCTCCTCGTCGATGTATAGCACGCTGCGGCACTCCCAGTCTCCGCTGGTGACCTGGCGGATGATGCGGCCCTCTGCGGTGTAGTGGTACAGATGCTTGAAGCCGTCGCGCTCAGAGAACATGAGGAACGTGCCGTTCTCGAGGTACATGAAGTCGCCGGGCGAAGCGATCCATGCCTCGGTCTGGTCACGCATGAGCTTGGTGGGCGAGCCGCCACGGGGCGTGACATGCAGGATGTCCACCCAGGTCTGGATACGGTCCTGGATGTGAACCACGCACTGCCGGCTGTTGGGCGTCCACGAGACACCACTGATGAGGAACTCTCCCTCGTCGTAGGCAGAGAGATCGGCCATCTGCACGCTGCCACCCTCGGGGCTGACAAACGCGAGTTCAACGTCGGGGTTCCGCTCGCCTGGGCGCGCGTACCGAGTTACCTCGACCTTCTGCTCGCGGCGCTGATTGTCCACAATCGTGTACTTCGGTACCGCCGTGCTGTCGGTGATGAGGAAGGCGATGTGCGCCGAGTCGGGGCTCCACCAGTACGCCTTCCAGTTGCGGCCGAAGAGCTCCTCGTAGTAGAGCCAGCTCGCCTTCCCGTGGCGTATGTCTTCGGTGCCCTCCTCGGTCAGGGCGCGGGCCGCTTGCGTGGCGACGTCGACCACCCACAGGTTGTTGTCGTTGATGTACGCGACGAAGGAGCCATCAGGACTGAGCGACCATGCCTCCTCGCGCTGAGGTGTCGAGGTCAGCCGCACGGCGGTGGCGCCATCGGGCGACACGTGGTACAAATCTCGCTCGTGTTCGAAGACGTAGGCGGTATCCCGCTCGGCACGAAAGTTGGATTCGGCGATGCGGCGCGCCCGGTTGTCATCGATCGTGGGCAACTCGGCGATGACCTTGGCAACTGCCTGCCAGTCACGTTCGCCGTCGGCTTCGACCACCCGCCCGGTGATAGCGTCAGCGCGGTACTGCCCGGGGATGCCCGGCACGGACTTGCTCAGGCGCTCGTCGTCGATCCAGCTAAGCCGGGCCGACTGGGCACCATTGAGAGGGGGCGAGCCGCGGCGATCGAGGACCATCGCGCTCGTGATGCGCTTGGATGGGTCGCGGAACTCGTCGAGCGGCTTGGCGCTCCGCGTCAGGATCGGGGCGAGCCCGGGCAAGCGATAGATCGGGAAGTCTTCGCCCTTGCGAACGTGATCGTCCAGGAAGTTCCAACTCGCCAGTCCGTCGGTGGCCTGCGGCTCGAGCATGTACGCCGCCAGGATGCCAAGGTCTTGCTCGGTGCGAACAAGGAACCAGCCCGGTTCGATGCGCACGCCACGCGTCCGCGCAGTGACTTCTGATACGTCCAGCATGCGGTGGCCCTGGAACGCCCGCTCGGCCCGGCTCACTTTGTCCACGCGGTAGACCTGAGCATCCAGTTCCATCTCTTCACGGACTTCCTGCACCTCGATGCCGTGTCGCTGCAGGTGCTCGGCAACGTGGCTCAGGTCGGCGGGGATCAGATACGCCCAGGGCCGCTCGACGTTGAGGGTGGCCTCAAAGTCGTTGACCAGTTCGACCTCGTAGTCCCTGGCCTCGTCGGTGGGCTCGATCTTGTTACCCTGCTCGTCGTATTCAACATAGCCCAGGACGGTGAAGGTCCGGTCGAAGGGAACCGCGCGCGTGCGAACGGCGATCGTGTCGGCCAGGCCGCTTCGGTTGTAGGAATCCGCGGCATCGATGGTCTCGCGGATCGCCTCGGCGTGCTCGGCCGACTCCTGGAGGATCGCCCGGCAGAACTCGAGCGTGCCGAGCACGCGGTCCTTGAACGTGGCGTACGCGTAGGCCTCCGAGAGGATGCCGATGCAATTCCGCAGACCGCGATAGGGCGTGCCGTAACGCGGCGAGGCGGGGTAGGTGGTCCACCTGCTGTGCATGCCGGCAAAGTTGCCGTACACCCACGCGTTGTACTCGGTCTGGTTCTCGAATCGCTCGTCGATCTGAGGGATGAACGTGTCGCGCGTGTATTCGATCAGGCCCGGGTCGCCCGCGGGGTGCTTGGGTCCCTGGTAGGTGATGACATAGCGGTGGTTCGAGCCGTTGGTGGTGTGCGTGTCGACGATGACGGCCGGGTCCCACTGGTGCATGAACTTCACCATCGCCCGCGTCTCGGGCGCTTCCATCTTGATCCAGTCGCGGTTAAGGTCCAGGTCCTGGGCATTGTGTCGAATGCCCATTTCGTCGGGCCCGTTCTGGTTACGACGGTTGCCCGGGTCCATCTTGTCGTTGGAATCGGGGTTGTAGTTTGGCACAAAGCAGACGATCAGGTCGTCGAGCAGATCGGAGCGTTCGCCGAGAGCCAACTCGCGCGCCAGCATCTGCAACGCTTCCTTGCCGCAAGTTTCGCCCGAGTGAATGTTGCCGAAGAGGAGAACTACCAGTTTGCCACTTCGGCGGGCCTGCTCCGGTGAGGTCACAGGCGGATCGGCGACGACCAGCAGCGGCAGGGGCTTGCCCTCGTTCGACATACCGATGGAGTTCAGCCAGGTACGGTCACTCTGCTCATCGAGCGTCTTGAGGAACACCTCGACTTGGGCCGAGGTGCCTGTCTTGCGGTAATCGGTCTGCTCGGCGACGGTGGTCGGTGGCAGGGAGGGCGATTGCGCAGCCAGTACGGGAGTGACAAGGAGAAGGGCAAGGGCAAAGCGGGCGAATCGCATACGGGTCTCCCAGCGTGGAGGTCTGGCAGTTGGCAGACCGATCGCGGGCCGCCGGCCGAGCGGTTATACCACAAGATCGCCGCGGGTTCAACAGACTTTTGGCTTCGCCGTCCGATTCTCTTGGTTTTCGTGCCCGCGGCGGGTTATTGCAGCGAGACCGAGCCCACGTGGGTCGTGCCATCGGGCAACTCTACCTCGATCCACCACGATGCGTTCTCGGGCAGGGGGTCTGGGGCGATCGCGTGCAACTCGTGACCACCGGAACCTTCAGAGTAGTCCGCAAGGGCGACGGTCGATGCGAGCCGATCCTCGGTGCCAATCCACGCGCGGACGGTCGAGTTGGCGGCCTCCTGTGGCAGCGTGACAATCAGGTGCAGTTCCTTGCCCGCCTCGGCCTGGCCGTGGCCTTGTGCAGCCCGAACCTGCATACCGCCGAGGGCGATATCGCCGAGATTGATCAACTCGCCGTGGCCATCATGCTCACTAGCGTGGTTCTGGCCGTCGTGCTCTCCCATTTCTCTACCGTCATGGCTGTGACCATCCCCACCGGCATGGGAGTGATCTTCGTCGGGCGTGGCGGTGTCCTCGCAAGCGGGGACACCTGCGACGGCGACGATTGCGAGAATCGGTAGCAGGCGGGTGGCAAGACTCATGGTTGTGTCTCCTTCTTGACGCGATGCGAGCGCCGGATCGAACCGATGATGCGCCCGGTTCGTCGCTCGGGTTTGTGGCCGAATACCATCGAGTAGCCGGCGGGAATAACAATCAGGTTGAGCAGCGTGGACGTCAGCAGGCCGCCCAACGTAACCACGGCCAGTGGGGCGAGCAGTTCGCTGCCCGGCTCGCCCGCGGCCATCGCGAGTGGTGCGAGCCCTAGCGCGGCCGAGATTGCAGTCATCAGAATGGGCGAGAGCCGCTCCATCGAGCCTCGAACGATGGCATCGCCGAGTGATACCCCTTCCTCTCGCATGAGATGGTTGTAGTGGTTCATGAGCAGGATGCCATTACGCACGGCGATGCCGAACAGTGTGATGAACCCGACCATGCTGGCGATCGAGAGAACCGGCGGGATGTATGGGCCGCCCATGCCGAGCAGCGCAAGCGTGTTCGAGACGGCTCCGCCCCCCTCGGTTGCGTAGATCGCCGCGATGCCCCCGATGAGTGCAAGTGGGATGTTGGTCATCACCAGGATGGCCGCTCGCAGCGAACCTGTGGAGATCTGCAGCAGCATGAGCATCACGATCACAACGATACAGCCGGCTACAGCGATGGTGCGTGCGGCGGACTGCTGTGCCTCGAACTGCCCACCGAAGGACACGGTCACACCGGCCTCCCGGGCGATCGGCTGGATTCGTTGCCGGACGGCCTCGACCAGATCCCCCAGATTTGCGCCATCTGCCACATTGAGCGAGACCACGGCCTTGCGTTGAGCGTTCTCTCGGGTGATGAGGTTACTCGCACGCTGCGGGCCGATATCGGCAACGTCGTTCAGCCGCACGGTGGCTCCATCGCGGCCGGTCAAAAGTAAGTCGCGAAGTTGATCGATCGTCTCACGCTCTTGCGGCGCCAGTCGCACGACAAGGTCGTACTGGCGGATCCCCTGGTTCACCCTGTCTACAACCTCGCCGAAGATTGCCTGACGAACCTGATCTGCAGCGTCGGCGGGGCTGAGACCCGCGGCTGCCAGTTGCTCGTGGCGGTATCGCACGGGCAGCGAGGTGATCATTACCTCACGGTTGGCATTGACGTCACGGGCGCCCGGCATGGCCTCGAGCTCAGCGGCGATCTGCTGCGCGGTGCGCCTGAGTACGGCAAGATCCTCGCCGTACACGTTGATCGCGATCGCCGCTGGGGTGCCGGATAGCACGTGACTCAGTCGGTGCTCGATGGGTTGGCCGACCATGGTTGTGATGCCCGGCACCGAGCCGAGAATGCGGTCGATCTCCGTGCGCACGGCGAGGCGGTCGCGACCGTCTCCCACGGTGACCTCGATCTCGGAGTTACTGACCGGCTCCGCGTGCTCGTCGCGCTCCGCCCTCCCGGTGCGCCTTGAAACCGATCGGACGCCTGGTATCTGGACAAGTTGGTGCTCGACCTGTGTCGCCAGCCGGTCGCTCTCGATTAGTGAGGTCCCCGGCGGTGCCAGCAAGAAGACCGTGAAGGTCCCCTCGTTGAAGGATGGCAAGAACGAGGTTCCGAAAGTGCTGGCCAGCCAGAGCGCTGTGATCGTCGCGAGGCCGGCCCCGCCGAGGACCCACATGCGTGCGGTGATCGCAGTTCTCAGCACAGGCTCGTATACCTGTTTCAGTAGCCGGATCAGGTAGCCGTCTCGTCCCAAATCTCTGCGATCGAGCCGACCGCGGAGCAGGATGCGACACAGCGCGGGAACGACCGTCAGGGCGACCAGTAGCGACGCCAGAATCGAGACGATGTAGGCCAGCGCAAGCGGCCTGAAGAAGCGGCCCTCCAGGCCCTGGAGGAATAACAGCGGCAGGAACACCATGACGATAATCGCGGTCGCGAAGACCATGGCCGGACGGATCTCATTGCTGGCCTCGAAGATCACCTCGGTCGCGGGTTTCCGCTGGCCATCAGGAAGCGCCCGGTTCTGCTTTAGCCTGCGGAAGACGTTCTCGACATCGATGATCGCGTCGTCGACAAGCACCCCGATCGCGACGGTAAGACCACCCAGGGTCATCACGTTGAGCCCAAGGTCCATCGCATCCATCACCAGCAGCCCCACGGCCAACGAGATTGGAATGGCCGTCAGTGTGATGAGCGTGGTCCGCAGGTTCATCAGGAAGAGCACGAGCACGAGCAGGACGATCACAACCGCCTCGCCCAGCACGCGCGTGACATTATGTACCGCCCGGTCGATGAAGTGCGACTGACGCATCACGTCGCGATTGAGAGCGACACCTTGCGGGAGTGTGGGCTCGATCTGATCAAACAACGCATCCAAGGCGTCGGTCAGCGCCAGTGTGTTTGTTCCCGGTGACTTCTGGATCGAGAGAATAACCGCGGGGCGCCCCCCTTCAGACGCGGTTCCACGCCTGAGTGCCGGACCAAGCCGCACGTCGGCGACCTGCCCGATGGTCAAGGGGGCGCCTTCGTGATAGGCGACGATCGTGTCGGCGATGTCCTGCGGGCGACCGACCCGACTCTGCTGCCGGATAGGCATCTCGCGGCTGTCGACATTCACCAGATATCCCGCACTCGCGGTGCTGTGAGCGCCACGGGCAGCCTGGGCTACGTCGGAAATGGTCAGGCCGTACATGCGTAGCCGATCCTGATCGACGTTCACCTGGTACTCGGGCAACTCACCGCCGATTGCCACCACCTGCGCGACACCCGGCACGGCAAGGATCTTGTTGCGCAGCTCGAACTCGGCCAGGGACCGGATCTCCATTTCACTCACGCGACCATCGGGAGAAGACACCGACACCAGCATCACCTCACCAGCGATCGAGGTGATGGGTGTGATGAAGGGCTCTACCCCCTCGGGAAGTCTCTCGCGAGTGGTGGCAAGCCGTTCTGCCACGAGTTGTCTGGCGTCGAAGAGGTCGGCTCCCCATTCCATATCCACCCAGACGATCGATAGGCCGATCGCGCTTGCGCTACGGACTCGACGAACACCAGCCATCCCGTTGACGGCGGTCTCGATCGGGAATGTGACGTACTGCTCAACTTCGTCGGCGGCGAGCCCGCCAGACTCGGCCATGATCGTGACGGTGGGGGCGTTCAACTCGGGAAACACATCCACACTCATGCGAGGCAGGCGATAGCCCGCGTACGCGACGATCAAGACCGCCGAGACAAGAACGAGTGACGTATAGCTGAGTGAGAATCGGATGACCGTGCTAAGCATCGATCAATGCTCCCCATCGTGAAAGGTGCCATCGGCGTGGAAGTGCCCGCCCTCTTGCATGGCCCCGCTGGTGGCCAGAAGCAACTGGAAGCCTCCCTCGAGCACGACCTGGTCGCCCGGACGCAAGCCACTACGAACTTCCACCCAGCGCCCATCGTCAGATCCGAGGTCCGCCTCGACGCGGATAACCTGATTAGGGTTGTCGGGATCCCGCTTGAAGAAGACGCTGGCCAGGCCGTCACGATGCAAGGCGGCCAGTGGGATGGCCGCCACCATGCTGGCGGTTGAACTCGTGGTGACTTCCAACTGCCCAACAACCCCGCTGCGGGCCCAAGGCAAGAGGTTGACTGGCGTGACATAAACATCCAGCGTGCGCCCGTCGGGTTCTCCCGCTGGAGCCAGATAGATCGGCCCCTCCATGGTTTGGTCCAGAGGGACCGAGCGTCCGGTGGATGTTGGCGTCGGTGGCACGATCCTCGCAGCCTGACCCGAGGCCAGCACGCCAAGGTCGGACTGGAGGGCCGAAGCGTGGAAACGCAGCCGATCCGGCGCGACAACGACGACCACGGTGTCGTTGGGCGAGGCCCACGCACCATTGGTGACTCGTATCCGCTCGACCAGCCCGGCCGACACCGCCCGGACCGTGATCTTCTCGATTGAGAGCCATCCAGGCTTTCCGCCGCTGGTGGCTTCGAGGTTTTCGAGGGGGATGCCCGAGTAGGTTGCGGCTGTCGACAAGAGCAACTCACGTTGCCCCCTGGCGGCCGCCAGGGCCGACTCGGTCTGTGATCGCTCGGCTAGCAACTCCGCCTCCTCCTCCTCGACGGCGGCGAGTTGGGCCTCCGCGTCCGCGATCTCATCGCGGATCGCGAGCAGTTCCTGCCTTCGCCCGCCCCCCGCGTCGGCGACCTCCTCGAGTTGCGTGGCGCGTTCGCGACGGATCGCAACGGTCTCCCGTAACCTCTGTGCGTGGCGTCCATGCGCAATCAACCGCCGCGCATGGTGCGAGAGCCGCGCGGAAAGCGTCTCGATGCTCGCCGCCACCTCGGTGAGTTTCTCCTGGAACTCGAACCATTCAGGCGACTCGAGTTCGAACAATGGGGTCCCCGCCTCCACGTGATCGAACTGGTCGACCAGCAGACTGACGCGACCGGTAAGCATCGGCCGGTATGACCGATGGGCCGTGGGAAGATACTCGAATCGACCGGGCATTCGAAGTGTCTGCTCGATACGGCGAGGCTCGGCGGAAACGAACGTGATGCCCAGGTTTGATCGTACAGCGGGGGAGATCGCGATCCGGTTCGAGGTCTCGGTTTGCGGATGGACTTCGCTGGCTTCAACGCCCTCCTCCGAGTTGGCCTGTGGATTGTCACATCCCGAGAAGGTAGCCGCCCAGAACAGAAAAACCGCCAGGGAAAACGCGCGGATGACGTGGCTCATGGTTGAGGCTCCTGGGCGCCGTCGCGGACTGGAACGGGCTGGCGAGACATGTCGGTCCCCAGCAAGTGGGCGAGCGTGATGCGTGAGCGTGCAAAGTCAAGGCGAAGTGTGATCAGTTGCTCCCGAACATCGAGACCAGCACGGATCGACTCCAGCATCAGCAGCACATCAACCTCTCCCAGAGAAGCGAGCGTCTCGATCTCGCCCGCTTGTGCCTGGTATGCGGGGATGAGCTCAGTCTCGAACAGCCGTACTTGTTTGGCTGAAGAATCGCAACGCGACTGCGCGAATGCGAGCTCGCCGGCGAGCCGTTCCAAGGCCACCTCACCCCTCGCCCTGACAAGCTCACGCTGGGCGCGGGCTTCGGCGATGCCCTGCGCGTTCCGATTCCAGATTGGAACGCGGATACCAATACCCAGCAGCAACTGGTCGCCGTCCTCGTAGCCATATCCCCCGCCTAAGACGAGGTCGGGATACTGCTTGCGGATCTCCAGCCGCAGGGCGCGCTCTGCGGCTTCGTGCTCCGCCCGATGGACTGCCAGGCTGGTATTCGCAGCGATCAGGCGATCGAGCGACTGGTCCTCAGGCAACTTGACATGAGCGACCGCCGGTATGAGTTCGACGCTCGCGCGCGGATGTACCCCCATCAGCGAGAAGAGTTCGATCCTGTTCCTCTCGGCCTCGAACACCGCCCGCTCGGTATCGGCACGCATCCGTGCGACCGCCGTACGCATCATCCGGCTCTCAACCCGGCGGAGTGTCCCCGTCTTCTCCAGCGTGTCGACCAACCGCCCCAGTGATTCGGCCTTCGCCGAGGCGTCTTCCAGCAGTTGGGCCCGTTCTTGAGCAGCGGACCAAGCGGCCCACGCCAACCGGACCCGGCTGCGGACCGTCCATTCCTGATCGACAATCCGTCGCAGTTCGACCTGATGCTCGGCACGCGCCCGTGCGGCCTCGAGAGCGAGCCTGCCCGAGACAGGAATCGTCAAACTCAGCGTCAGGCCGTACTCGAACGGGCCCTCGGGAGAGAGCACTTCCGCGCCATCAAAGCCGAACTCGGGGTCCTGCCATCGACCCACGTGCTCGGCCGTGGCCAGCGTGACACCCGCGCCGAGTCTTGCCAACCGAAGGTCCGGGTTGTAGAACAGCGCCACGACCTCGCCTTCGGCCAGGGTCATGCCATCGGCGATGTCAAACCGAGCCGGATCTCGATCTGTCCTGTCGGCCAGCCGGGCCGCAAACTCGAGCAGCGGCTCGGGTTGTGAGAGTCGCTTAGCCAGGCGGCTGCGATGCGCATCCAGATCGAGCGGTTGAGGGGAATACGATTTGCAACCGCACATAGCGATTGTCAGGACCGCAATGATCGAGCACACGTGCCGGATGCACCGGACGCGCGTTACGAGAATACTTTGCAAAAGTGAAACTCCGCCAAAGATCGACACGCGGTTCCGCCCCGGCGATACGGATCGTCGGGGACACGAACGGATGGATCATGTGGAGCTACAGCGTCAGGCGGGTCGCGGACAGGACGGCGAGCCTCTGTTCACCGGCATGGTCGACCGACGAAGGTTCCGGCGGACCACACCAGCAGACCTGTGACTCGAATACCGAGCCACAGCACGCCTCGGCTGCAATCACCGTAATCAGCGGCGTAGCCCCGTCGTCAGCCCGCGGTGTCGCCAAAAGTTCGTTGAGCGAGAACTCGAGATCGTCGCAGCAGGGGCAGTCGGGGTCTTCATCGGGGATGGGCGACTGCACACCGGCATCGTGCTGGCAAGCATTCGCGCACACCGATTCGACATCACCGGCAGAGTGTGCATGTCCGAGGCATAGCACGAGCGAGCCGTGCAGCCCGCCCAACGCGGCCTGACCAACCACGCACACCGTCACCAGAATGGCAAAGACCCGAGGCGTGAATCAAGCATACCACGGGCCGGGTGCTGTTGTAAAGAACCTGTTCGTAAATGCTACAGGCTTCTCATTGTCACAACTCGGCTGGCGGCCGCAGCGAGATCAGCCCGCCTTGGCTGGAGTAAACCCAGCGCAGCCGCTTGTCGCCGTCACGGTCAGGTTCAGCGGCTTGAGGTCGGGATGGCCGCAGTGCTCCTGGAAGTTCTCCGGCGCTTGTCCGCTGATGCGGATCTGGACGAGTTTCTGCTCGGTGGGGTGATCCTCGCCGAAATGAGCGCACTTGCCACATTGGCCGTC
The DNA here is from genome assembly GCA_044440025.1 of Phycisphaerales bacterium JB060. Lineage (GTDB taxonomy): Bacteria > Planctomycetota > Phycisphaerae > Phycisphaerales > UBA1924 > JAHCJI01. The sequence continues at coordinate 17,634 of JBITAF010000062.1, forward strand.
GGTGATCTGGAGCATCGGTTGCCTCCTTGTCGCGGTTGGTCCCGGCGAATCCGGGATCTGCATGGGCAAGTATGCCATAAAAGACCAGCATGTGCGCTGAGAATCGGTCTCATTCCAGAAGTGAGACGGAGTCGCACTCGCAACCCCAGCGCCACTGGACTGGGGCCCGCGACCGCCGAATACTTGGGGCCCGCCAAGCGGTGCCCTGCTGTAGGCAGAACCCGGTTGATAGGGATACATTCGGTGCCACCTTAGCTCAGTTGGTAGAGCGAAGCTTTCGTAAAGCTTAGGTCATCGGTTCGAGTCCGATAGGTGGCTCTTCTACGCCTCGGTGCCCGGGGCCGGCTCGTCGCGAAGATCGGCGGAACGTTGGAGGCGCGCGAGCGGCAGGGTGATGTAGAACGTCGCGCCCCTGCCCGGCTGCGACTCCACCCAAGCCCGCCCACCGTGGGCCTCGGCAGTTCGCCGGACAATGGTCAGACCGATACCAGTTCCCTCGGTGGTCTCGCTCAACCGTTGGAACATGCCGAACACCCGCTCGTGGGCTTCTTCAGGCAAACCGGGGCCGTTGTCGCGCACGTAGAAGCGGACTTCCTCGTCGAAAACATCCCATCCCACGTGTACGTGGCATTGTCCCATGCTTGGTTTCCCATGCCTGATGGCGTTGGCGATGAGGTTCTGGAACACGGTGGACAGTTGTCGCTCGCTGAACCAGATCGCGAGGTCCTCACCCTCGACGACGATCTCGGCATCCGCCCGCTCCACCTGTGCCGAGAGGTCATGGATCACATCCAGCACGGTCTTGCGCATGTCCACCTGGCTGTGCTCGATGTTCACGCGTCCCACGCGGCTGAGTTCAAGAAGATCATTCACGATGTCCTCCATGCGTTCTGAAGCGTGGAGAATCCGGGCAACGTACTCCTCGCGGTTGGAACTGTCATCGTCGCCCGCGGGACCATCATCCATCATGCTCGCATAGCCCTGGATGCTCAGGAGCGGGTCCTTCAGATCGTGCGATGCCGCGTAGACGAAGTACTCGAGTTCCTTGTTCTTCGTATTGAGGCTCTGGTTGAGATGCTTGAGCTTCATCTCGGTTTCTCGCTGGGGCGTCGTGTCGGCAACCGTCGCAAGTACCGAGGTGCCAAGGGGTGTCGAGATCGGGTTGAGTCCGATGTCCACGGGCACCTCGCTGCCGTCCTTGCGGCGGCCGCAGAGCTCTTGGTCGCCGCCCATTCTTCGAGACGTGGGGTGGGTTGCGAATGCCTCACGGTGTCCCGGATGGCCGCTGCGAAACCGTTCGGGCACGAGCATCTCAACCTGATTGCCCATCAGTTCTTCTCGGGAATAGCCGAATGTTCGTTCCAACTCACCATTGCACATGGTGATGCGTCCCGCCTCATCGAGCATGAGCATGCCCACCGGAGCCGCCTCGATGATCTGCCGCACGCGATCCTCGGCCGCCCGCCGCTCGGCCACTTCCACGATCAGTTTCTGATTGACTTCCTCGAGCGACGGCCAACGCAGCACCCTCGGAACGATTGGGATGAGCGCAAGCACGGTTCCCCACGACACTGTCGCGGTGAGAAGTTTCCACACGCCCGCGAGCCTGTAGACCGGATGCCAGAAGATGACTGCCTCGATCAGATGGCTGATGCCGCACGACGCAATGAAGGCGATGAATAGCCATGTGACCAAAGGAAGTGGTGTACGCCTGCGTATGACAAAGTACGCCAGGATGAGCGGGATCGCCATATATGCGCCCCAGATGGCTACGTCACTACCGATATGCAGCCAGCCGAGCGCGGGTGGCCACGTCCCGCAGTTCCAGCGTGCTGGAAAGCCAGTGGTGTCCAGCAGCCAGCCGGGGTTCGCGTTCACGCCCGTTGTAGCCGCGACCTGAAGCGTGCCGCCATCATGCTGGAGCGGGAAACCTGGGCCGCAGGCACAGGCCTGGGTCCCGGATTCGAGTACGCAAGGGTCAGGGAAGGCGGCGGCTTCCGTTGCTTGCGATGCTCCCCTATTCGAGGTGGTTGCGCCTGCCAAAACCATCATATTCCCCACACTTACAGGAGTTTTCGGTGCCCTCCACGGCTCGTGGGCACACAGGTGTATCGGACCGGATGGGGTGACCATTGCACAGTTATGGAATCAGACTCATCAAGCACGCCGCGCGAGTCGATAGGTTCGGAGAAGGAGTATCCAATGAACTCGGGGGACTTGGCCAAGCCGTACGCCTTGCACGACGACACAACGATCGTGATCATCGATGACAATCCGGACCACCTGAATCTGCTGCGTGCTTCGCTACACAGTGGCAGCAGGGGCCTTGGACGTGTTCTGGTGCAGACCCATGAAGATCCCGCCGAGGCCCTCGGTTCACTTCCTATCGATGGTCGAGTCGCGGTTCTGTGCGATTACAGACTGAAAACAAATACCGGGCTGGACTGGATTCCCGATCTGAAACGCGCCAACGTGGGGCCGGTTATCCTGGTGACGTCGATGGCCGACGAGGACGTTGTTGCCGATGCATTCCGACTGGGCGCTGCGGATTACATCAGCAAGAGCGATGCCATCAAGGACCCCGCCCGATTGCAGGCGACGATCACCGAGGCCTTGCGCCGATTTGACTTGGAACAGAGCAACCGCAATCTGAACCGGCGCTTGAAGATATCAAATCGCGAACTGAGGCACAAGACCGAGCGTCTGGCGGAGATTACGCAGAACGCACATCGATTCGTGGAGGACGTGGCCCACGAGTTTCGGACCCCGCTGGCGGTCGTGCAGGAGTTCGCCTCGATCCTCTCCGACGGGATCGGCGGGCAGGTGACCCCCAAACAGGGGGAGTATCTCGACTTCATCCACACCGCCGCGCGAGACCTGGCTCATCTTGTTGACGACTTCCTCGATATCAGCAAACTGCGTGCCCGAACGCTGCGCATCGATCGGAAAGAACAGGACGTAGCCGAACTCCTGGCGCAGTGCCGCCCGATGCTGGAGGTCCGTGCGGCCGCGCGGGGCGTCGTGATCGAGCAGAAAATCGATGATGATCTCCCGCTCGTGTACGCGGATGGCGAGAAAGTCCGTCGTACGCTTGTCAATCTCGTGATCAATGCCGTGAAGTTCTCTTCACTCGGTAAGGTTGTGCGTATCAAGGTATCGCGCGAGGGCCGGGCAAGCGTGCGCATCAGCATCTCCGATCAGGGGCGGGGGATGTCCAAGGATCAGGTCGCCAGCCTCTTCCAGCGATTCAGACAGGGGCGTTCGGACGACAGCGAGGGCTTTGGCCTCGGGCTGAGCATCGTCACCGACCTCGTGTCCCTGAATCTTGGGGAACTGGGCATCGAGAGTAAAGAAGGGGTTGGCAGCACATTCTCCTTCACCTTACCGGTAAGTAGTCCCGAACACATCCTTGAGGCGTTTCTTCGGCATGTGAGCAGCCGTTGGCCCGACCTGCCAGTCCAGGGACTGAAGGTCACGCGGGAACATGGCCGTGTGGATGTTCGAGCTTTGCAGGTATACCTCGCTTCCATGTCTCACGCGCAGGATCTCCAGTTGCCGTTGCCCGATAAGAACGCAGTCCTCCTGATCGGTGTAACACTCGAACCCGATGGTTGGCGAAACCGTTTACTCCGAATGGATCAAGAAGGGCGTTCGGAAACACGAAGAGAGATCGAAGGACATCTCAGCATCGAACACATCGGCACCTGGGATATTGAGCATGCCCGAGCCGAAGTGCCCCGTCTTCTTGCCAGCCAGGAGGCCCCAGCCCATGCAGTACAGCGTACTGATCATCGATGACGAGCCAGCGATCAGCGTCGCATTGATGACAAGATTGGAGGCCGCGGGATACCAGGTCTACCACGCCATCAATGGTCTGGCGGGTGTGGAAGCCGCAGCGCTGCACAAGCCCGACCTCATCATTCTCGATATCAAGATGCCGGACATCTCGGGCTATGAGACCTTCGAGCGGATCACCCGGATGAGCGATTTATCGGAGATCCCGATCATCTTTCTTTCGGCGCACGCTCAGGATGATGCTCGCCAGCGTGCACTCGACATGGGAGCGGCTGCGTTCTACTCCAAACCGTACAACGCCCCAGAGATCATCCAGCGCATCAGCGAACTGCTCACTGTCACACAGGGCGAGGTCGGGCACAGCCATGCTTGAGGGCCGATACCACTTCATGTGCCAGTGGGCGGGTGCTCACTGGCCGATAGCCTCAACGGGTATCGGTCGTGTACCGAGGTTTCCAAGCACCAACGGAGCATTCGCATGAAGCGTGACACGATCCTCATCGCCGACGACGATCCTGCCCAACTGCGTGCGCTCGAGGCGCGCCTGACAGCCGAAGGGTATGAAGTGATCGTGACTGCCGACGGATATCAGGCCCTTGATCGCGCTCGCCATCTGCGTCCCGCCCTGATGCTACTGGACATACGCATGCCAGCAGGCAGTGGGCTCAGTGTCCATGAACGCAAGGAGAAGATTCCGGAGATCCGAGACATCCCCGTCATCTATCTCACGGGCCTCAGCCCAGATGCAGTCGACGAGGTCGCAGAACAACTCGGTGCCTTCGCGATCCTCCACAAGCCGTGCGAAACGCAGCAGTTACTGCAGACAGTCAGCGCGGCGCTCGAGCCCTGGGCCTGTGACCCTGTGCGATAAGTGATTCACACGCCGTCGCGACCCTGAAGTGTGGCTCTCAGATCGATCCGTTCTCCGTCACGATCGACAGTCACCGTCACGACGTCCCCCGGCTCATGCCGCATGAGCTGGCCCATCCAGTCACGCACGTCGCCGACGAGTTGCCCGTTCCACCCAACCAGCACGTCACCGGCCTTGAGCCCCGCATAGTCGGCGGGCGAATCTGGCGTCACGCCACCCACGGCCACTCCCTCGACACCCTCAACGTAGGTGCCGGGCCGGATTCCGAACCGCACCTTGATGTCACCCATGCTCGGCCCCGCGGTGAGGCGCTCGCCGCCGACGAACTGGATCGATTCGGTGCTGCTGGCAACAGCGTGGACGACCTGGGTGAACACCTGGGCCGTGGCTGCGCCTTGTGTGCGGTTGATCTTCCACGAGACGTCGTTCTGTGTGTGGTAATCGTCGTGCCCGTCGGTCTGCGTGACAAACAGAACCGGGACGCCCGCCTCGTAGAACGCCCAGTGGTCGCTGCGGCCGCTCAGGCTCTGCTCGACCTGCTCGACGAGCTCCGAGGCCTCGAACACGGGGGTCACGATGTCATCCAGGCCCTCGCCCGAGCCGACGCCTGAGACGCTGAGCCGACCTTCCTTGACACGGCCGATCATGTCGAAGTTGATCATGAGCGTGTGGGAGGGCATGGGAGAGATGGGATTGTTGACATAGTGCGTGGCGCCCTTGAGCCCGGATTCCTCGCCGCTGAAAGCGATGAAGAGCACGCTGCGACGATTGCCGGCAAGTTGCTGGTATTCGGCCGCCAGCGTCTGGGCCATCACGAGCATGCCCGCGACGCCCGAGGCGTTGTCATCGGCCCCCAGGTGTGGCAGGCCCGTCTGGCCACGCGAGCCCTCGCGCCCATCGCCGAGGTGATCAAGATGTGCGCCAACCACAATGATCTCGTCGGCCAGGTCGCCCTTTCCCGCAAGCAGGCCGGCAATGTTCTCGGCATTGGTGTTCTCGATTGGGAAGGCCTGCCGCCAGGACGAGCCGAACGCCGGCTCGAGCCCGGCCAGTTCCATCGAACGCTCGACGTAGCTCTTAGCCATTTCCATGCCCGGGCTGCCCGGAAGGCGCCCGCCCATCGCCGGGCTCGAGAGCGTGGTGACGTGGGTGTCGAACATGCGTACCTGGGCATCGCTGTCGGCGAGCGCCTCGGCAATGGGGCAGTCCTGCGCCATCGCGGGCAGGAAGGTGGTACAAACGGTCAGAACGGAAACGACGCTGGTGATCCTGGGCATGATCGCTCCTTGAGACAGGGTCTCAATAGTGTAGGAGCGACACGGCCTCCGCTCAGCCCCGTCCGATCAGCCGCATCGCACTCCGGCGTCGCAGGACCGCCACCAGAGCCGACATCAGCAGGACGATCACGGCCATACCGAAGAGCAGGCCGCCATCGTCGCCCCCATCGGGCGTGGGGATAGCAATGCCCAGGATTGTCAGGTGCGAGCCGATCGCCCCGAGCATCATCAGGAGGCCGCCCAACGCCCCGAGGAACGCGGTCCGGGGGATCAGTATCAGCACGACCACGATGAACTCGAACACGCCCGAGGCAATCGCCGCGGGCCTCCCGCCAAGGTCTTCGAAGATCATCTGGGTTTCGGGCGCGTTAGTGAACTTGAAGAACAGCGTCTGGCCCAGGATCAGAGCGACGATGATCTGGCCGATCCATGACGCGACGAGGCATTGCTTGCCGCTGTGCACGGTGGGAAGGCCCGAAGATCGGTGAGTGGGATTTGGCATGGTGGGGTCTCCTGAGAGCAGGCGGACCCTTCCCGAACCCCAGCTATTCCCGACGGCCCGCCACGCAGACGATAAAGCTGTCGTCGAGATCGCCCGTATCGACGATCGGCTCGATGTAAGGCCGCCCCTGGTCGTCGACCGCGTCTGGGAGTTGGTTGTAGACCGCCGTGCGCGCGAACCCGGCTTCGATCATCGCGTCGCGCAACTCGGGCACGCTCCACAGACGCCAGTGGTAGATGAAAGCGTCGGGGTACTCCGCGTGGATCACGCCGGCCCGCTCGATGCGAAAGTGCAGCGCATCGGTCACCATGCCCGTGAGCGGGTTGGCCTCGCGCTGCTCCCAGGTGTATCGCACGCGCCAGCCGCCCTTGCCGTCGGGCGAGAGGTTTGCCGGCAGCAGATGGAAGCGGTGGACCTCGCCGGTGATGAAGGCCGTCTCGCCGCCATAAGTATCGCAGACGAACACACCGCCGGGCGCAAGGCGCGCGCAAACGTGCTTGAGATAGGCGACCAGGCTCGGGCGATCGTGGTGGTAGCCGATGGAGAAGTTGCCAACCCAGAGCGCCTCGACGCTCGCGGATTCGTTCTTGACATCGCCCACGCGGGTCTGGATGCGCTCGACACCGTCGCACCGCGCAAGCGCCTCGGCGTCGTGATCGACGCAACATGCATGGTGGGCATCGCTCTGGGCAACCCAAACCCGGCTGACGGCGCCGCTGCCTGCGAAATCCTCTCCCAGCAGCGTGGGCTCATCTCCGTGGACGGCGCGCAGCAGGTCGACCACGTGCTCGGGGCTCTGCACGCAGATCTCGTAGAGGTCCTGGGCGGTGGGGGACTGGGCCTGCTCGCTCACGCCATGCGCACCCAGCGGACGAGCGTGCGGAAGTTCGGCGGCTTGCCGAACATCAGCATGCCTACCCGGAAGATCTTACCCGCCAGCCAGATCGCGGCGACGGCGCCCGCGGCGGCGACGGCCAGGCTGAGGAGGATCTGCCAGAGCGGCGGGGGGGCGTTGCTGGCGATCCGCAGCATCATGATGAAGGGATTGATCGGCGGGATGAAGCTAAGCGTCACTGAGAGCGTTGAGTTGGGCGCTCTGGGCACCACGATCATCATGAAGTACGGAATCATCATGAACATCATGATGGGCGTCATGAACGCCTGGGCCTCACGCAGATCGTTGACGGCGGCGCCCGCGGCGGCCATCAGCGAGGCGATCATGCCGTAGCCGGTCAGGAAGAACAAGAGCATCCACACCAGGTCCATCGGGCTGATGAGGTCGCCAAGGCTGAAGGCAATCAGGGCGCTGATGCCCACGCCAGAATAGATGGTGAGCATCGTCAGGCCCACGATCATCTGCCCGAAGATCTTGCCAGCCATGAGTTGGGTGGGCGAGACGGCGCTGAGAAGCACCTCGACCACGCGATTGGACTTCTCCTCAATGGTCGTGGTCAGCAGGTACTGTCCGCCGGTGAAGACGGCGCCCAGCACCAGCAACATCATGACCATGGGCAGGATGAAGCTCATCGCGCTGGTCGAGTCGCGTTCGCCGGTCTCGGTGACCTCGGTGGTGTCGCGCTGGCGGACGGAGGTCAGCGCCTGGATGGCGGACTTCTCGAATCCGTTGGCCTGATAGCGAGCGTCGAGCACGCCCCGACGCAGACCGCCCTCTATCTCGTCAATAATCCGGTCGTCGAGCCTGGGCATGACCGTCAGCCCAAAACCACCAAAGGTCTCATCGGTCTCAGACTTCGTAATGGCATTGTCGTCGATGATCGCCACCGCGATCGTGGACTGCGGATCGTCCCTAACGGCCTTGCGGATCCGGCCCTTGGCCTGATCGAGGTCGGCCCCGGGCGGCAGGTGCTCGACCGTGAGCTGGGGCAACTCGCCCTGGGCCATCTCCATGGCCCTGTCCATCGAGCCTTCCGAGGCGCCCGGCATGCCCGGCAGCGCCTCGCTCACGCGACGCGCCCTCTCGCCCCTGCGTTCGGCGATCTTCTGAGGGCTCAGGTAGTCGGTCAGCCGCGGCGCAACCTCGCCCGTGGGGTCGATGATGGCGATGGTGCCCACGACCGCCGGCGCCTTCTGCTGGCTGATGATGAAGATGATCACCGGGATGGCCACCGCCAGCACCGCCGGCACGACCACCGCCCCAATGATGAAGCCCTTGGTCAGTACCGTCGAGGCGAACTCGCGGCCGGCGATGTGCAGGATGCGGATCATGCCGACACTCCTTCTGGGGCTTCCTGCTCTTCGCCCGAGCCGTGCAACGCGTCGCGGATCTCGGCCTCGGTCGCGCCGCTACCCCCGGCGACCTGCTCGACGAACACGTCCTCGAGCGTGACCCGCTTGGCGGCCACGCTCCGCACTTCAAGATTCTGAGCGATGGCCCGTACGGCGGCGGTGGCCGAGAGCCGGTCCGTCTCGATGTGGGCGGCCCACCCTTCGCGCGTCTGCTCCACGCGGCGGACGCCCCCGATCCGGGAGGCGGCCTGGGGGTCCTGGCCTTCAGCCGGATCAAACAGCACCACGCTCGAGGCGTGGGTGGCCCGGATCTCGTCGATCGACGCGTCGAGCACTTTCTGGCCGTTGTTGATCATCACGATGCCCTGGCACATCTGCTCAGCCTGGAACATCACGTGCGTGCAGAGGATCACCGTTCGCCCCTGGGCGTGCTGTTCGCTCACCAGTTGCTGGAGCAGCCGAAGGTTGACCGGGTCGAGCCCGCTGAATGGCTCGTCGAGGATGATCAACTCGGGCTCGTGCAGCACGGCGGCGATGAACTGCACCTTCTGCTGCATGCCCTTGGAGAGCTCCTCGCACTTCTTGTTCGCCGCGTCAGCCAGGTTGACACGCTCGAGCCAGTCGCGCACGCGCGAGCCCAACTCGGGGTCTCTCAGGCCCTTGAGCTTGCCGATGTACTTGAGGAACTGGGTGACCTTCATCTTTCGGTACACCCCGCGCTCCTCGGGCAGATACCCGATGCGGTCCTTGCTCTCCAGGGCGCTCTTCCTGCCCAATACCTGCAGCGTGCCGGAATCGGGAAAGAGGATCGACATGAGCATCCGAATGGTCGTGCTCTTGCCGGCGCCGTTGGGCCCGATGAGCCCGGTCAGGCTTCCCGCCTTCACTCGCAGGTCCAGCCCATCGACGGCCACCTTCGGGCCGAAAGTCTTGCGTAGATTCTCCATCACGACGGCGTCGTCCACGGCTGGCCTCCGGTTCGGGTGGGGCGGCAAGTCTAGGTACGGCACTGGTTCGGCAATTGCCGGTATCGATTTCGGATCAGGGCTGCCTCGCAGCAGCGGAGCGCGTCGGCCCCGGGCTACTGCGCCTTGGTGCTTGCCCGATCCTTCTGCCACGCCGCATACCCGCCCTTAAGATTGATCACGTCCGCGCCGAGCCGCTGGAGGTACCCGCAAGCGCGGGCCGATCGGATGCCGCCCTGGCAGTGGACCAGCAGCGTCCCGGTGGTCGGGATGTCCTCCAGCCGCGATGCCAGCCGCGTGTGGGCGATGTTCTCGGCGCCGGGGATATGCCCGGCCTCGAACTCGGTCGCGCGGCGTACGTCCAGCACCGGCACACCCTCGCGGTCGATCAGTTCGGCGGCGCGATCGGGGTCGACCTCGCGCGTCACGACCAGGTCCTTCGCCTGGGCAACGTCCGCAGGGTCGATCCAGCCGCGGACGCGATCCAGCCCGATCCGGATCAGGTCCCGCGTGATGCCACCGACGTCTTGCTCGTGGGCGATCAGGTAGATGTCCTCGTCCTGGCGCACCATCGAGCCCACGTCGGTTGTGAAGCTGGATATCCGCGGGAAGCTCATCGAGCCGGGCAGGTGCCCATCGCGATACTCGGGCCAGGGCCGCGTGTCGATGATGGCGATCTGCTGGGGGTCCAACGCGGTCACATCGGACACCAGCAGTTTCCGAAGCTTGGGCAACTCGCCCATCACGTCTGGCCCGTCGCGGTTCACCCGCTTCATGCGCGCAAAGTACAGCGGCGGCTCGGGCTGGCCTTCCAGGATCAGATCCACGAATGCATCCTGCTGCGCATCGGGGCCGATCGCCGACCGCAGCGGCGCGTTGTACCGCTTCTCGTAGCCCACCGTGCTCATCGGCACGGCCCCGAGCGCCTTGCCGCACGCGCGGCCCGCGCCGTGGCCGGGCCAGACCTGGACGAACTCGGGCAGCTCGCTGCGCCACTTGGCGCTCTCGAAGAGCTGCCGCGCCCCGGGCTCGCGGGCGCCGACCTGGCCGGCGGCCGTCTCGTGCAGGTCGGGCCGGCCGAGATCGCCCACGAACAGGAAGTCGCCCGTGCACACGCCGATGGGCTCGCTGGCGCCCGAGCCATGATCGGTCACCACGTACACCATGTGCTCGGGCGTGTGGCCGGGGGTGTGGACGGCCCGCAGCTCGATGTTGCCGATCGAGAAGGCGTCCCCATCACGCAGGATGCGGTGGTCGTACGCCTTCACCCAGTCGCTCTGCCAATCCTCGCCGCCCTCCCCCGAGACGTACACCGTCGCGCCAGTGCGCTCGGCCATCTCGCGTGCCCCGCTGACGAAGTCGGCGTGGATATGGGTCTCGGCCACCGCGACAATTCGCAGGTTGTTGCCCCTTGCAAGCTCGATGTAGCGATCGACGTCCCGCTCGGGGTCGATCACGATGGCCTCGCCGGTCTTCTGGCAGCCAATGAGGTACGCCGCCTGGGCCAGTTTCTCGTCGTAGATCATCCGCATGAGCATCGGTGGGGCGGCCTCCTATGGCACGATTCTAGATTCTAGAGGTTCCGTGGCGGCGGTGTTCAGGCGTCGGCCCCGGCCGGGCTGGCCGACCTCGACCAGCGGTCCAACGCCGCGGTGTCGGTCAGGTCGTAGCGCAGCGGCGTCACGGTCACCGCCCGCTTGAACAGCCAGTCGACGTCGCTGCCCGCCTCGGTGTCCTGGAAGTCCATGCCGCCCGCGGCCGCCCAGAAGTACGCCCGCCCCCCCGGGCTCACCCGCCCCTCGAAGCGATCCACGTGCCCGTGCGTGTTCATGGGGCATACCACGATCGGCAGCGTCTCGTCGGGGTCTGCCTTGTGCACCTGGGCATCCCGGCCCTGCCGGGTGACGCGGGTGTCGCTCTGGTCGAAGTTCGTCGGCAGCCCCGCGCTGGTGCGCTGCCGGTCGGCGGCGGCCCTAGCCTCGGGCGTGTCCTCGATGGGGTCCTCGCACCGTGGCACGTTGAGGTTCAGCACCTCGTGGGGGTTGGGCAGGCCGCCCGCCAGTAGCGTCTCGATGGCCCGGCGGGCGTGGATCGCCCCGATATCGAAGCGCGTCGACGCCCTGCCCAGGTGCAGGCTGGCGGCGATGGAGGGGATGCCCAGGAATGCCGCCTCGATGGCCGCCGCGACGGTTCCAGAATAGATCACGTTGATCCCACAGTTGGCCCCCGCATTCATGCCGCTGATGACCAGGTCGGGTCTGGATCCCGAGCCAAACTGGCCCGGCCAGATCTCGCTGAGGGCCAGCTTCACGCAGTCCGCCGGCCGCCCGTCCACCGCCGTGCCACGCATCCGGCCGCGGATGCGGGCCTCCTCGACCATCAGCGGCTCGTGGAACGTCACCCCGTGGCTGGTGGCGCTTTGCACGGTGGCGGGGGCCACGGTGTAGATCTCCTCCACGGGCGTGCCTGCGATCGAGACCGGCCCCCCCAGCGTGCCCTCGCGGCCGGGAATGGTGTCCATCAGGGCGTCGTAGAGCGAGACGATGCCCGGGGCCCGGATGCCGTCGTCGTTGGTCAGCAGGATTCGCATGTGCCAGCGTAGGGCGGTCCACCGGCAACACCGAGCCCGACGGCGGACGCCCCTGCCCGGGAAACACCGATGCGATGTGCCCGAGGAGCGTCTACTCACACCCCGCATCGAACGCCGTCTGGAACGCCAGGAAGTCGAAGATCGTCAGCTCCCCATCGCCGTCGAAGTCGGCCGCCGCTTCTCCGTCTTCGAACATATTGAAGAACATCAGGAAGTCGAAGATCGTGAGGGCGCCGTCGGCGTCGAGGTCGGGGGCGCACAGCAGGCAATCGAGGTCGAAGACGTCGGCCACGCCCTGGTCCTGGCCCATCACGATCGTTTCGCTGCCGCCCACGACGAGCTGCGTGCCGCTCAGCGCCACCGCCTCGGCGTAGTCCCAGGCGGGAATCTGGATGGTCACGCTCGCCGCGTGCGACCATGGACCGCCGGGTGCCCGGCGGTACAGGTGGGCGACGCCGATGCCTTCACCGGGGCCGGCGTAGTCGCCCAATGCGCCAACAACGAGAATGTCGCCTAGTAAATCGACATCCCATCCAAAGCTATCAGCGAACGTGGGTTGAGGCGACAACAACTCCTGTTCGAAGTCCCACCCTCCGTCCCGGAACGAGAACACGAACGCCGCCCCAACCGTGTCGCCATCGATCTGGTGGCCCCACGCGCCAGCAAGCAAGGCGTCGCCATCGACAGCCAACGATGCCCCAAGACGAGGGCCAACCATGCCATCGGGCACCCGCGTGACCTTCTGCGCCAGCACGGGCACACCGTCGGCGTCCCACTCGTACACGTAGATCGCGCCGTTCTGTGTGCCGGAATAGCCGGGGATGAGGTCCTCCCCGGGCGCTCCGATGAACAGGAATCGGTCGTCCATCGCGATCGAGTCGCCGTAGTCGGCGCGTGGCACGCCGGGCGGGGGCTGCTCGATCTGGGCGACCTCCTCCCAGATGCCGCCCGCGCGCTCCCTGAAGATCAGCACGTCGGTGCCCCAGTTCGACACCGCGGCGACACCGCCGCGGATCGCCACGTTCTCACCCCATGGAGACAGCGCCGCGATGTCGGGCGAGCCGAGTTCGGCGATCTCGTTCCATCGCGATCCGTCGAACTCGTAGATGAGCGCCCCGCCGTAACGCTCGGGTCGCCCGCTGCCGGTGATGAAGCGGTCCTCGTGCAACGCGACGTTGCCGCGCCCGCCCCCGGGCACGGCGTGATTGAACACCCAATCGCCAGTCGCCGGATCCTTGCGGTACGTGTAGATCTTCGCGCCACCGGCGCGATCGGCCACGAGCAGGTGCTCGTCCGAGATCGCCACGTCGACGCCGAACTCCAGCCGCTGGTCCTGGAAGTCGGGGTGGAATCGCTGCGAGAGGCAGGGATCGGGGGATTGGGCGAGGGCGGCGTGCACAAGCACGAAGCACACGGCTGCGGAAACGAGCGTTCTCATACCAACAGTATGACCGATGCCACCACCACGTGCAAGAGGGACAACCCGTGCGTCGCGGCGATTGCCGTGTGTAAAACTGCGCACTCTAGGGAAAATGGGGTTGATTGTGAGACCCGGTTCTGGTACGTTGTCGCAGTATGGCCGCGTGCGCGGTCAACGCACTCTCGTGACGGTTTGTTGAACAGAAGGGGTACATCCATGACATCATCAGCATTCCGCGTCGCGATCATCCTGTCCGTGTGCGGTCTTGCGCCGGCAGTTGCGATCGCCCAGGTCGAGGAGGTCGCCCGCACGGCAAACGACACCGACGAGTTCGGCGACAAGTCCACCGACGCCGCCGTCGGGGTCGGCGAGGACGCCATCGTCGTGACGACCAACCACGGCCTCACGCTGCTGGACAAGTCCGGCACGATCCTCGCGGATCCGAAGATGACCGACAGCGGCTTCCCGTTCCTCCGCGTGGGGCGGGACACGGATCCGCCGTCCCTGACCCCGCCGTTCAGCCGCTGGTTCGACGGCCGCGTCGACTACGACCCGGTGCACAACCGCCTGTGGATGAGCTACAGCGAGGAGAACGTGTCGACGGGGGTCGACAACATCTCCCCCTGGCACTTGGCCGTCTCGCGGGACATGACCGGCTCGAACGTGCTGGACACCTTCGGTGATCTTGACTGGTGGTTCTACACCGGGCTCGATGACGCGACGCCGCCGCCCATCGGCAACGGCGGGCCGGCGTTCAACATGCAGGAGACCTTGATGGATCGCTACCAAACCGGTGGTCCTCACCTGCCGTTTCCGCCCGGTCCGGTCGATCCATCCGGTGGTCCGGTGGTTCCGAGGCGCAGCGCAATCTTCGACCTCCCTGTTATTGCGGTCGACGATGAGTATGTATATGTCACGGCGTTCGGGCAGGACCGAGACGAGATGGCCATCGAGCAGCCGTTCTCATTCCAGAGCATCTTCATCCTTCCCATCGAGTTCGAGGAGGGCGGCGTCACCAAGTCCATGCTCGACGGGCACAAGACGCCGGATCGCCTCATCACGAGCATCCGGCTGATCGATCTGGACCCAGAGGATGACATCGACGACCACGAGTCGGATTTCCATCTTCGCCACTACGCCGTGCAGGAGCCCTTCGAGCAGGAGGACAACGGCCAGTTCTTCCTCTCCGTTTCCGACGAGAACACCGATACCGAGTTCGACCGGATCCGGCTGTGCGGCCTGTGGTTCGATTCGAGCGGAGAGCCCACGGAGCATCGCTGGCGGCTGACGCAGCACCTCAACGGCACTTCACTCGACCTCGAAGGGATGGAAGTGGACAACGGCTTCGAGTTCTTTTACGGCGCCGGGGATTACAAGACCGAAACGCCGGACACCAGGTCCACGAGCTTCAATCCACAGCTTGTGAGCGCGTTCGTGTCTTCGGCGGTGCTGGCGAAGACTTCGAACTCGGAGATGCGGATCTTCGCCACGCACCACGTGTACACCCAGGACTCATCGGGCGACGTCGACGGCGTGCACGTGCAGTGGTACGTCATCGATCCCGACATGGATGATTTCCGGAAGGTGCAGGATCCGCCTGTGTGGACGCCCCAGATCCTCGAAACCGGCCGCATCAGCGACGACGGCGCCAACGACGGCGACTGCTATTACCCGGCCATCGGCGTGACCAAGCAGGGCGTCGCCTACATCGAGTACACGTTCTCCAACAGCAGCACGTGGCCCGAGGTTCGCCGCGTGCAGCTCAACAGCAGCTACGACGCTGTCGTGGCGAACTCGAACGTGCAGGTCGTCGCAGGGCCGACGAATCTTGCCTACACGCCCGACAACGTCCGCTGGGCCGACTTCAGCGACATGCAGGCCGATCCGTTCACCTGCGACCTGTGGTCGGTGCACACGCTCGTGCACGACGATGGCACCAACCCCTCGACCATCACGGACATCAGCAAGCGCGACGTGTGGCTGCTCGAGAACCCGATCAACTGCAACAACGCCAACCTCAACGGCGACTCGATGGTCGACCTGCTGGACATGGCCGCCTTCAATGACTTCTACGCCACCGGCGCCCGCCGCGTGGACATGAACGCCGATGGCCAGACCGACTCCACCGACGCGATGATCTACAACAACGCCTACGACGCCCAGAAGGACTTAAACCCCGGGCGACCAGCCCGACGCGCTCACAGGGCCCGCGATCGCGGGCCTTCTTTCTTGGCCGGTCCCAGAACGGCCCTGCGGAGGCCGC
>JBITAF010000063.1:0-34572 GCA_044440025.1 Phycisphaerales bacterium JB060
AGGAGCTCCGACTCGCTCGCGCTGATCTGATGTCGCATGGCGTGTTGCTCGCGCGGGAGGCGGTCGGCCTGGGCCTGAGCGCTCGCGGAGGCCTCCTGCTCGCGGGCCTGCAGGGCCTCATTGGCTGCAATCAGCCGGTCATAATCGGTCAGCACCGCGCGGTTGTTCACCGCAAAGGCGATCGTGAGCGAGGACAGCGCAATGCCCGCGACCGCGGCCAGGAGAACGAGGAACTTCGTGACAGTGTGCATCGTGTGAAAACCCGTGTTTTGGCCGTAAGTAGGCCCGTGTGATGGCCGATGTGCCGCCCGGTGCTTCCTTCTTGCCAAGCAGCCGGGGTTCGTGCCGTGTTCGCCCGCTACGTTCGTTTGCCGGTGACCGTTTCTGTTGGTCGGACCAGTCCTCGCGAAACTCCGTCTGGCTTGCCCCCAATATCAATCCTCGATTCCGATCAGAACAGGAGCAAGCCCCACCAACGCCAGCCGGGCCGCCCCGGCCGATCCTGTCAACGACAGAGCCCGGTATGAGCACCGGGTGGGCGTCGATACGCCCGGAACCATTGTCTGGTTGCCTGCGGCTCCATCCGAACAGGCTCGCCAAACCCTCGCCAGCATCACCAGGGCCCGAATAAGGCCCCGTGGCCATCCCGGAGAGGGCACAGGTTATCACGGTCGCGTCAGCCGGACAACAGCCGCCGACGCATGAACCCGAACACTCGGATCGGGATCCTCCATCAGCGGCTCGATCACGTCCAGATGCCGCGTATTGCCAATCTCCCCGAGCGTGAGTGCTGACAAACCCCGAACTGAACCCCGGGAATCGTCAAGATATGCCATCGCGATCGTGTCGCCCTGGGTCTTGCCAAGCTGGGCAAGGGCGTACACCGCCGACAACCGCACTTCGGGTGGCAACATGTTGCCTTGGTCGTCCAGACGCGCCGTCAGGAACGCCAACTGCGATTCCGACGCGTGATCGCCCACCTCACCGAGAACACGGGCCGCCAGCGCCGTCGCCTCCAGATCCTCCGCCCGAGCGGGGTACAACGCAGCTCGGATCGGCTGGATCTGCCCGGCATCGCCCAGCTTCACCATCGCCTCGCTCATCTGCAGGCTCATCAGTCGCACCTGGCTTGGCTGGGCCATGGGCATGGGCTTGGCCACGGCATCATGAAGCAGCGGCAGCGCCGACCTGTTGCCAAGCTCACCAAGCACGAACGCCGCCTGGGCGCGCAGCCGCGGAACATCCGACCCCATCAACGCTTGCACGATCTCCTGCATCCCGCTCGTGTCACCATTGGCCGCCAGCGCATACGCGGCGCTCAGCCGCACCCAGGGAGACTGGTCGCCAAGCAACGGCCGGGCCTGCTCGGCCAGTTCCGACCGCCGAGACTGACCAATGCCCGTCAACGCGACCGCCCGCACACCGGGGCTCTCATCCGACAGACCGCGCTCCAGCCATACACCCGCACGCCCTGGTGCGTCCAGCAACGCTTCCAATGCGTTCCCGCGAATCACAGGATCGGGATGCCCGGCCATCTCTTCGAGTTGCTCAATCGCACGCTCGCGTGTTTGCGACAACTCGACGGCTCCGGGCCGCGGCCCGGCGTCGACCGCCGAGCCCGCCCCACCGCCCGCGCACGCCGAGAGCGACACGACCAGCCCGATTCCCACGCACGCCAACAGCGTCGAACTTCGTGTCATCGGCGCACCGTCCTTCCTTCTGGTTCCCTCTGGGAAATCACGACCCACGAATGCCAAGGTACGACGGGCATCGGGCTTGGTTCAAAGCCTCAGCCCGGCCGCCGGCCAGTTGCCAGGCCCCGCAGCAGCACGAATCCCCCGGCCAGAAACAGCACCCAAGGCGTGAGGAACCCGAGAACCGAGAACGGCGTGGCACGCTCCGTTCGCCCGGGCACCTCGCCCAAGATCACCTGTGGTGTCCGTGTCGAAAAGGTCTTCCCAGCGGTCGATACAGCGTGAACGCCCGGTCCCTGAGGGTGGGTCGTCTGGGTCTCTGCGATCCTGCCGCGGGCATCGATGACCGTGGAGATGCCAGTGTTTGCCGCCCGGACGATCGGCACCCCGTTCTCGAGCGCACGCCAGCGCGCGAGCTTCAGATGCATCGCCCGGCCCGAGTCGCTGGTCGCGAACCAGCCGTCGTTGGTCAGGTTCACCAGGGCGTCCACACGGTCGCCGTTGCCGCGTGCCAGCCGCCGGCACACCCCGGCATAGGCCACCTCGAAGCAGATGGGCGTGCCAACACGCAACGTCCCATCCTCGGTCGGTAGGTCGAACCACGCGGGCTTGGCCCCGGCGTCCAGATCAAAACGCATGCCAGCGGCGCCGACCAGCAACAGCTTCTCCTCGAGCCAATCCCACCGCGAGACCAGCGGCAGCACCTCGCCGAAAATCGTCAGCCGAAGCTTGTCGTAGCGAGATTCCAAGAGCCGGCCGCCGACCAAGAGGTGCGCGCTGTTATACAGCCCGTCGTACTCCTGATCCACCCCACCCTCGGGGGTCGTCGAGAGCCGCAACCCATCCACACCCGTCGCGCCCATAATCATCGGAACGCCCATGTCCTGGTGCAGGGCCACCGCCTCGTCGGAAAACGAGGTCGCGGGAATCTGCTCGAGCCCGGGAATGTCCGTCGCGTACACGAGCCCGAAGCGGCGCATCTCGGCGATCGCGGCGGGGCTGATCGGTGGGCCGGGCAACATCGTCTCGGGCCAGACAATGAAGTCGGCCTGGCCGCGCGCCGACTCGGTCATGTCCACGAACTCGCGGAACAACTCGACCTGGTCCTCAATCGACCACGCCATGCGATTATCCTGGGGCACGTTGGTCTGGATGATCGCAGCACGAACACCCGTGGGCAGGCCCGGCCTTGGCGCAAGCAGAATCAGCAATCCGAGCACAACCAATGGCGCCAGCACCACCGTGCCAGTTCGCGAGAGATCCTCACGGGTGCGCGCCAGCATGGTCAGTCCCGCAGCCGTCAACGCAACGGCAAAGCCCACGCCATACGGCCCCACCACCGCCCCGCTGGGCGCAAAGGGAGAATCGATAAGCGGATGGCCCACCAGCAGCCACGCGTACCCGCCGAACAGCACGCTGCCGCGGAAGATCTCGACGAACAACCACGTGATCGCAAGCAGGAACGCCGTCAATACCGGACCGCCGCGCCCGCGGGCGGCGATGGCCGCCAGCAGCACGAACAGCCCCGCATACGAGCCCTGCAAGAGCATCCCGGGGAAGAAGCCCACGGGCGAGACCTTGAATATCCACGCGTGCGTGATGATCCACAGCGGCAGCGAACCGACCCACGCCCCGGCGGCGGCCCGCCACACCGCCCGGCGGCCGGCCTTGGCAGAGAACAGCGCGATCGCCATCAGCGGCACGGGCGCAAGCACGATGAACGGCCACCACGAAAGCGGCTCGCTGGCCAGCAGGCCCAGGATGGCATAGGCCATCCCCGCAGCGCCCCCAAAGAGCGCCCAGTGCAGCCCCCGGCTGGGGCGCACGAGAGCGGCGTTGCGGGCCTGGGCGGTCACAGGCCGGCGTAGTCGATCAGGCGTGCGAGTTCGTTGCGAAGCTCTGCCCGGTGCACGATTTTGTCGATCAGCCCGTGCTCGAGGCAGAACTCCGACCGCTGGAAGCCCTCGGGCAACTCCTGGCGGATCGTCTGTCGGATGACACGAGGGCCGGCGAAGCCAATGAGTGCGCCCGGCTCGGCAATGATCACGTCGCCCAGCATCGCGAACGATGCCGTCACCCCCCCCGTGGTCGGGTCGGCCAGCACGCTGATGAACAGCCCGCCGGCCTTTTCATGGCGCGCCAGGGCGGCGCTGCTCTTGGCCATCTGCATCAGGCTCAGCGTGCTCTCCTGCATCCGCGCGCCGCCCGAGCAACTCACCACGATCACCGGAAGCTTGCGCTCGGTAGCCAGTTCGATCGACCGCGTCACGGTCTCGCCCACGACGCTGCCCATCGAGCCCATCATGAAGCCAAGGTCCAGTGAGCAGAGCACCGCCTGGCGACCCTTGATGAAGCCAATACCCGCGACCACCGCGTCGGGGCGGCCCGTACGCTTCTGCTCGGCCTGCAACCGGCCCGCGTAGGGCTTGAGGTCCTCGAAGCTCAGGGGATCCTTCGGCCGCAGTTCTTCGAACATCGCCTCGAAGCTGCCCTGGTCGGCCAGTTGGGTAATGCGCTCGCCCGCCTGGATGCGATAATGGTGCCCGCACTCGGGGCAGACGTGCAGGTTGGCCTCCATCTGCTTGCGGTAGATGAGCTGCTCGCAGCCCGGGCAACGCAGCCACAGGCCCTCGGGCACCTGGCTGCGGCGCTCGGGTCTGAGGTCGGACCATGTTCGCGGCGACTTGGCGGTCGTGGTAGATGCCATGGACCGATTGTTGGCCATCGGGGCTCCGGAGATTCAGATTTTATTCTCGGACGTGAACTCGCTTCGGGCGATCACACAGCCCGGGCCGGCACGATCTCGTCACGCTTCACGCGGAGCGCCGCAAGCTTGGGGCCCGCGGCGGCCGAGTCCCAGCCCTCGGTCACCTCGCGGCCCTCAAAGCGGCTCAGCAGCACATGGAAGGCCATCGGGCGGACAACCACGGCCACGTGCTTGCCCTTCCCGTTGAGCTTGTCCAGCCCCCGGGCCAGAGCGTTCAGTAGGCGAGCCTCGGCATCGGCAAAGGGTTCACCCTCGGGGGCGACCACCGAGGTAGGATCTTCTTTCCACTGCTTGAACGCATTCGGAAAGCGATCCTTGAGCTCCTCCATGCGCTGGCCTTCCCACAGGCCCAGGTCGATCTCGCGGAGGCCCTCAATGGTGCGGACCCTCTTGTCGGTCAGCTTGCCGATGTGGTGGGCGGTCTGGCTCGAGGCCTCGTCCGGGCTGGACAGGATGCCGGTGATGGTGCTCAGATCGTGGTCGCGCAGGGCGGCGGTGAGTTCCTCACCCCAGGCCTTGCAAGCGGGCAGGTCGCAATCGCCGCCGAGCCGGCCGGTCTCGTCCCATTCGGTACGAGAGCACCGCACAAGCAGCAGGTTTACTTCCGTGGGCGTGGGCATGCATTCCTCGCAGAGCCGGCGTCCGGGATGGGGCACGTGCCCGTTCGGCCCGCCGTGGGCGCCCGGTCGCAACACCGGGAACCGGAACTGTACCGGGTCAATACGTCCGGCCGAGACAAAGAGCATCGCAATCGTGGCGAAACCTGATCGCGGAATGCGTGCTCCACGACCGGATAACCACCACGGATGCCGGTTTGATCGTTATTGCTTGCCCGGTTCGCCACGCATCTGGGTAATAACAGACGCTCGCTTTTCCGGGGAAACCCTGAACACCGCCGAGGCCGCTGCCAGCACATCCGCCCCGGCTTCCAGTAGTTCGGGGGCCTGGGCCGGTCCGACGCCACCATCAACCTCAATGCGCGCCTCGGGCGCGAGCCGACGCACGTGGCGGATCTTGTCCAAGGCTGCCGGATCGAAGGCCTGCCCGGCAAAGCCGGCCCGGATGGCCATGATCAGCACCAGGTCAGCGTGGGCAACCAGATCGTCGGCCTGCTCGATGGCCGTGGGGCCGTCGATGGCGATGCCCACCGACATGCCCAGGGAACGGACCCTGTCGAACAAGGCCCGTGCGTCGCGGCCGTCGATCGCCTCGATATGGAAGGTCAGGTGGCCCGCCCCGGCCTTGGCGAAAGGCTCGGCAAACAGGTCGGGCCGCTCGATCATGAGGTGCACATCGAAGAAGGCTTCGGGCAGGTCGGCCTTCAAAGAAGCCAGCATATCGACGCCCAGGGCCAGGTTGGGCACCAGGTGCCCGTCCATGACGTCGTAGTGCAGCAGGTCGCCGCCGGCGTCCAGGGCGCTGCGGCATTCCTCGCCCAGCTTCGCGTAGTTGGCGGCAAGGATGGATGGCGCAATCAGTGGCAGCCGGGGCGGTTGGGTGAAGGGATTGGCGGTCTGGCTGCTTGGCTGGGCGTGGGTCGGCATGGGGGATCGTAAACCGCCCGCGGGGCACTACCATCGCCGCGAGCGAGCAAAGTGACCCCGCCGAGAGAGGACGACCCGCCCGATGACCACCTCCCCGACAGCCCACACCACGCTCGAAGACATCGCCCCGGCCGTCGAGAAGGCCGGCCAAGGCCACCTGCTGGCGTTTGTTGATGAGCTCGACGAGGCCCAGAAGGCGACCTTTGCGGGTCAGCTCGCGGTGATCGACTGGGACGCCCTGCCTGGGGTGATCGATCGCTACCGCGAGGCCCGGCCACCCGAGGCGCTAGGCAACCTGGAGCCGCCGGTGGTGTGCTGCATTGATGGCACGTCGGGGGACCACGCCGTAGGGGGGACCGACGCACGCTCTGCGGGGCTGGAAATGATCAAGGCGGGCAAGGTGGCGGCGCTCACCGTCGCCGGCGGGCAGGGCACTCGGCTGGGCTTCGACGGGCCCAAGGGCACGCTGCCGATCGCGCCGGCCAGCGGGCGCACGCTGTTCGAGGTGTTCGCCGACCAGATCGGGGCCGCCTGCGAATGGGCGGGGCGTCCGATCCCTTGGCTGATCATGACCAGCCCGCAGAATCACGAGCAGACGGTGGCGTTCTTTGAGGAGCGGGACTGGCTGGATCTGGATCGCGAGCAGCTTCGGTTCTTCCGGCAGGGCGTGATGCCGAGCTTCTGCCCCGCGACCGGGCGGCTGCTGCTGGCCAGCAAGGGCGCGCTGGCGACCAACCCCGACGGCCACGGCGGCGTGGTACGGGCCCTGGCGCGGAGTGGTGAGCTCGACCGGCTCGAACGTGAGGGCGTTGAGCACCTGAGCTACTTCCAGGTCGACAACCCGCTGGTGACGCCGCTGGATCCGGTTTTTCTGGGCGCGCACACAGGGGCCGGCGGGGCGCCAAGCTCGGGCGAGTTCTCAAGCAAGATGGTGGCCAAGGCCGACGCCTCGGAGAAGGTGGGCGTGTTCGCCCAATGCGACGGCAAGACGCGGGTCGTCGAGTACTCGGACCTGCCCGAAGACCTGACTCAAGCCACCGACGCCGACGGCTCGTTGCGGTTCGAGGCCGGGTCGGTGGCGATCCACGCGGCGTCGGTGGCGTTCCTGCGATCGGTCGATGAGGCGGGCGAGTCGGCCCTGCCGTTCCATCGTGCGTTCAAGAAGGTGCCGCACGTGAAGCCTCAGACGGGCGAGCGGGTGGAGCCCAGCGAGGCCAACGCGGTGAAGCTTGAGCGGTTTGTGTTCGACGCCATCCCGGTGGCGCGGCAGTCGCTGGTGCTGCGAGTGGAGCGCGAGAAGGAGTTTGCGCCCACCAAGAACGCCACCGGCGTGGACAGCGTGGAGAGCGCGCGGCACCTGCAGAGCAAGCGGGCCGAGGCGTGGCTGCGCGAGCGCGGGCACGAGGCGCCGGCGGGCTGCACGCTGGAGCTCTCGGGCCAGGCGGTGTGGGCCGACGCGGCGGGGCTGGACTACACGCCAAGCCAGATGCCCCGGCCGGGCCAGGCCGCGGTGCTCTGATGGGCGGCGCGTTCCCCGGCTCGGCGTTGAAGCTCGCCAGCGCGCTCGACGAACGCACGAGGCGTGTGACGCTGGCCGACGGCATCCCGGCGCTCGTGGCCCACCCGGACTGGGAAACGCCCGCGCCGCTGGTGCTGTGGATGCACGGGCGGACGAGCCGCAAGGAGATCGACTCGGGGCGGTACCTGCGGCTGATCCGGGCGGGCATCGCGGTGTGCGCCATCGACCTGCCGGGGCATGGGGATCGCGGCGAGGAGCGTCTGCAGACCGCCGAGGGCACGGTCGAGATGCTGCGGCTGGCCCAGCCCGAGGTCGACGTCGCGATCGAGTCGGTGCTGGACGGCGACGATGGCGGTGTGTTCGATCGCCAGAAGCTGGGCATCGGCGGCATCTCGGCCGGCGGCATGGTGACGCTGCGGCGGCTGTGCGAGCCGCACGGGTTTGTTTGTGCGGCGGTCGAAGCGACCAGCGGCTGGCTGGAGGGGCTGTACTTCCCCGGCGATGGCGGGCAATCGCGGTGGCCGGTGGACCACGCGCGCGAGGCCGTGGAGGCGTTGGACCCCTCGGCGCATCTGGAAGGGTTCGAGCCCCTGCCGCTGATGGCGATGCACAGCGAGGCCGACAAGTTGGTGCCGTTCGCGGTGCAGAAACAGTTCATCGAGCGGCTGCGCGCGCATTACGAGGCCAAGGGCGCCGATCCAGGGATGATCGAGCTCGTGACGTGGCCTGAGACAGGCGCGCCGCAGGAACACCTGGGATTCGGGCGCCACGCGCACGAGGCCAAGAACACACAAGTCGACTTCTTCAAGAAGCATCTTCTGGGCGCGGGCGAATGAAACTCAACCCGTTCCATGGCCTGCCCAACCCGCGCGAGGTGTGGGCGTGGGGCATGTTCGACTTCGCCAACCAGAGCTTCACGCTGCTGATCATCACGCTGCTGTTCAGCGTGTATGTCACACGGGTGGTCGTGCCACAACCGGTGCTCGACCCGACGATCGAGTCGCAGATCGCGCAGATCAACGCGAACGAACTTGAAATCGATCAGGCGTCCCAGGAGATGCGGGACGCGTACGACCGGGTCGAGGCCGCCGAGCGCCGGGGCAAGCTGGCATGGTCACTGATGCAGGGCTCGTCGCTGCTGGTCGTGGTGCTGGTGAGCCCGTTCGTGGGGGCTTGGGGGGACATCCGCGGTAAACGCAAGCTGATGCTGATGGGAACCGGCGTGGCGTGCGGCGTGCTGACCTGCATGCTGGGGTTCGTTGGCCCGGGCATGGTGATATTGGCGGCGGCGCTCTACATACCCGCGAATATCTGTTATCAGGTGGGCGAGAACTTCCTGGCCTCGTTCCTGCCGGATGTCTCGACGCGGCGGACGATCGGGCGGATCAGCGCGATCGGCTGGACGATGGGCTACGTGGGCGCCCTGTCGCTGCTGGCGATTGTGTTCGGCATGATGCTGGTTTTCGGGCTGAAGGATCCGTCGCACTGGCGGGTGTTCTTCATATTCGCCGGCGTGTGGTTCCTGCTGGGCATCATCGCGCCAGGGATGATCCTGCGGAAAGACCAGCGGCCGGCGATCGAGACGCGCGATCCATTCAGCGAGGCCGTTCGGCGGGTGCGCAGGTCGTTGGCGGGCGCGGGCGAGTTTGGCGAGTTACGGCGTTTTCTGGTTGCGTTCCTGGTGTACGGGTTCGGCGTGCAGACGTTCATCGCGTTCGCGGCGATCATCGCGCGGGACTTTAACTTCACCGACGTGCTGCTGGTGGTCTTCACGGCCCAGCTCACCGTCACGGCGGGTATCGCGGCGGTGGTGACCAGCACCTTCCAGGACCGGATCGGTGCGCGGGCGACCGTGCTGGTGTACCTTGGCGTGTGGGTGCTGAGCTGCCTGGCGATGGTGGCCATGAGCATCATCTGGCCGCACGGCGGGCCGCAGTGGCCCGTGTGGGTGGTGGGCAATGGGCTGGGCTTCGGGCTGGGGGGCATCGGCACGGCGTCGCGGTCGATGGTCGGGCGGCTGACGCCCAGCCACCGGACGGCCGAGTTCTTCGGGCTGTGGGGCATGGTGTATAAGTTCGCCGGGGCCGTGGGCGTGCTGGGGTTCGGGCTGGTGGCCCGGTTCGCGGGCGAAACGGCCTCGCTGCTGCTGCTGACGGCGTTCTTCGGCGGCGGGCTGATGCTGACGCTGCGGGTGCACGAGACGCGGGGCGTGCGGCAGGCCCGCAAGGCCGAACGGCTGTTCGCCCGTGAGATCGTCGCACCGGGAAGCGTGCCGGGTTAGCGGGCGTTATACGGGAAAATCGCGGAAGGCCACGTGGGGCCCGTGTTGCTATGCTGGCGACATGAACAGATCCCTGCGATTTGCCGTTCGTCGCGTTCTGGCGGCAGGCGTGGCGCTGGCCGCCGGCGCCGCCGCACTCGCCCAGCCCACCCAGCAGACCACCAGCGATTCGCCGCTGGCCGACCGGCCCAATGGGCCGCGGCACGCCGAGCCGGGCCGCTTCGCGCTCGTGGGCGGCACGGTGCATGCGCGGGCCGGCGAGGCGCCCTTCGAGGGCACGGTGTACATCGAGAACGGCCGGATCACGCTGGTCGACCGCGACATGGGCGAGCCGCCGGCGGGCTTTGCGACCATCGACGCGAGCGGGCTGCACCTGTACCCGGGGTTCGTCGAGGCGTACTACGAGATCGACGCGCCCTCGCCGGGCGAGCCGGGGACTCCCGGCGTGCACTGGAGCTCGCTGGTGACGCCGCAGCGGTCGGCCCTGGACGGATCATGGATCGACTCGGGTGCTCGCGAGGGCCTGCGGAAGCTGGGCTTCGCGGCGGTGGGCATCGCGCCCAACGGCGGAATCTTCCGCGGGTCGAACGCCGTGGTCTCGCTGGCCGACCCTCAGGGCGACGCGAGCGGGTACCGACCGATGGTGCTGCGTGAGGACGTGGGCCAGGTGCTGGCCTTCGAGAGCAGTGGCTGGGGCAGCCGGGCGTACCCAACCAGCCAGATGGGCTCGATCGCGTTGGTTCGCCAGACGCTGCTCGATGCACGCTGGCAGGCCGAGCAGGACGGCGGCGCGAGTAACGCACTGACGCCGCTCGAAGACGGTGATATCGCGTTGTGGTTCGATGTGCCGGGCGAACTCGAGGCGCTGCGGGGCGTCTCGATGGCGCGGGAGTTCGACCGACCGGCCGTCATCATCGGTAGCGGCACCGAGTACCAGCGGCTCGATGCGTTTAAGCATGAAGCCGAAGAAGGCGACTTGACGCTCGTCGTGCCCTTGCGGTTCCCCAAGGCGCCCACGGTGAAGGCGATTGCCGACACCGAGGCGATCGACCTCAACACGCTGATGGAGTGGGAGCAGGCGCCCACCAACCCGCGGCGGCTGCAGGAGGCCGGCCTGGACATCGTGCTGACCAGCAGCAAGATCCCCGGCGGCATCGGCGGACGCAATGGCTTCCACAAGCTGCTGCGGCAGGCCATCGAGATGGGGCTGAGTGAAAACGATGCGCTGGCGGCCCTCACGACTCGGCCGGCCGAACTGCTGGGCGTTGGCGAGCACGTCGGGGCGATCGAGCCCGGCATGCTGGGCAACGTCATCGTCACGACCGGTCCGATCTTCGAGAAGGACACGAAGATTCTGGACGTGTGGGTCGAGGGACGCCGCCACCAGGTGAGCCTGCCCGAGGCCGACACGCTGGAGGGCACCTGGGAGCTGACCCTGGCCGGGCGTTTCCGGCTCGACCTGACCATCGACGACAAGGGCAAGGGCACCATTACCGACCCGGGGGCCGAGGTGGCCGAGGGCGAGGACAAGCCCAGCACCAAGGCCGTGCTGGAGCGGTCGGTCGACACGCTGACGGTACTGTTCGATCACGAGCCCTTCGGCATGGAGGGCGTGTTCACGCTGACCGGCACGGTGAGCGGCGACGAGATCATGGGGGCGGGCGCCCGACCCGACGGCCGGCCGTTCGAGGTTTCTGGTTCGCGCCTGGCGACCGATGACCAAGCCGAGGACGGCGAGGAAGAAGAGAAGAAGGATGAGGCCGACGACACCGAGTTCCCGCCAGAAGACCTGGGCGGCTATCCGTTTGGCGCGTACGCGGTGGCCAAGATTCCCGAACAAGGCGCGGTGCTCATTACCAACGCCACGATCTGGACTGCCAGCGACCGCGGCATCATCGAGAACGGCTGGATCGCCATCGAGGGCGGCGAGATCCTGGCGGTCGGCCAAGGCCTTGCGCCGCGGCGCGGCAACCCGAAGGTGATCGACGCGAAGGGCAAGCACGTGACGCCCGGGCTCATCGACGCCCACAGCCACACCGGCACCTGGAGCGCCGGCACCAACGAAAGCGGCCAGGCCGTGACCGCCGAGGTGCGCATGGGCGACACCACCGACCCCAACCCGGTGAACTGGTACCGCCAACTCGCCGGCGGGGTGACCACGGTGAACACGCTGCACGGCTCGGCCAACCCCATCGGCGGGCAGAACGTGATCCAGAAGGTCCGCTGGGGCGCAGTGCACCCCACCGACATGCACATGAAGGGTGCCAAGCCCGGCATCAAGTTCGCCCTGGGCGAGAACGTGAAGCAGAGCAACTGGGGCAGCAACTTCACCGGCCGCTACCCGCAGACGCGCATGGGCGTCGAGACACTCATCCGCGATCGCTTCGTGGCCGCGAAGGAATATGCCGAAAACGGCATGAAGACAGCCAGCGGTCGCACCGACACGGAACTCGAGGCCCTGTCCGAGATCCTCGCTGGCGATCGGCTGATCCACTGCCACAGCTACCGGCAGGACGAGATCCTGATGCTGTGCCGCGTGGCCGAGGAGTTCGGGTTCAAGATCGGCACGTTCCAGCACGGGCTGGAGTGCTACAAGGTGGCCGAGGCGGTGAGGGAGCACGCCATCGGCGCGAGCATCTTTACTGATTGGTGGGCGTACAAGGTCGAAGTGCAGGACGCGATTCCTTACGCGGGACCGATCCTGCACGAGGCGGGCGTGAACGTCAGCTTCAACAGCGACAGCGACGAACTGGCACGCCGCATGAACGTCGAGGCGGCCAAGGCCGTGAAGTACGGCGGGCTGGCGCCCGAAGAGGCCATCAAGTTCGTCACGATCAACCCGGCGATCCAACTGGCCATCGACGACCGAGTCGGATCGTTGGAGAAGGGCAAGGACGCCGACCTGGTGATCTGGAGCGGCGACCCGCTCTCGACCATGAGCCGGGCCGAGCGTGTGTACATCGACGGACGCGAGTACTTCAGCCTGGAGAAGGACCGGGCCCACCGCGAGCGCATCGCCAGCGAGCGTGAGCGGCTGATCCAGAAGCTCATGCGCGAGCAGGCAAAGCTGAAGAAGAAGCAGGCCGAGGGCGATGCCGACGTGGAGGGCCTGGATCCGAAGGAGGACGAGCCCCAGCGCCAGGAAGACGAGCCCGGGCGGCCGGGCATCTACGCCTGGTTCTACGGCCAGAACGGGCACGCCGGCGCCGGCGCGAGCATGTGCGGGGCGTGCGGCGTGATCCCCACGGAATACCTCGAGATGATGGAACGGGAGGCCCGCTGATGCGCACGGCTATCGCAACACTGACGATCCTCGCGCTGGCGGCCGCCGGCTTCGCCCAGGACCTCACGCCCCGCGGCGAGGTTCCCGACCACCCCATTGCCATCACCGGCGCGACCATCCACACGATGGTCGAGGGCCAGGCGCCGATCGAGGACGGCTGGGTGATGTTCCAGGACGGCAAGATCACCGGCGTGGGCTCGGGTGATCGAATGTTCATCGCCACGACGCGGATCATCGACGGCACGGGCAGGCACGTGTACCCCGGCATGATCGCCGCCGTCACGCGGCTGGGGCTCACCGAGATCGGTGCCGTGCGGGCCATGCGCGACTACAA
Organism: Phycisphaerales bacterium JB060; assembly: GCA_044440025.1. Taxonomy (GTDB): domain Bacteria; phylum Planctomycetota; class Phycisphaerae; order Phycisphaerales; family UBA1924; genus JAHCJI01. The sequence continues at coordinate 13,423 of JBITAF010000063.1, forward strand.
CGAGACCGGCAACATCAAGCCCGAGGTGCGGGCCGTGGTCGCGGTCAATCCCGACTCCACGCTGCTGCCCGTCGCGCGCAGCAACGGCATCCTGCTGGCCGGCACCTTTCCCACAGGTGGGCTGGTGAGCGGGCAGGCGGGCGTCATCAAGCTCGACGGCTGGACGTGGGAGGACATGACAGCCAACCCCAACGCGGGCATCATCCTCAACTGGCCCAGCGTGCGCGATCGGCACAGCCCCTTCGGCGGCGGTCGAAGTCTCTCCCAGGACGACATTCGCGAGCGGATCCTCCGCGTCGACGAGTTGTTCGACACGGCCGAGGCCTACCGCGACGCGCGGGCTGCCGACCCGGCCACGCCCGTGGATCTGAGGCTCGAGGCAATGCAGGCCGTCTTGCCCGGCGCCGAGGACCAGAAGCCGCTGATCATCAACGCCGATAGCGTCGAGCGGATCCAGTCGGCGGTTTCGTGGGCGGCCGGACGCGGGCTGAAGGTCATCATCCAGGGTGGTCGCGATGCGCCGCTGCTGGCCGAGTTGCTCAAGAAGCACGACGTGGCGGTCATCGCCGAGGGCGTGCACACCTTCCCGCGTCGCAACGACAGCGACTACGACGAAGCGTTCACGCTGCCGGCCAGGCTCGATGCCGCGGGCCTGCGATGGTGTCTGGCGCCAGGCAACGTCGACGAGAATGTCCGCAACCTGCCCTACGAGGCGGCCATGGCCGTGGCGTATGGCCGAGACTTGGGCTTCGACGAAGCCGACGCCATGGCCTCGATCACGTGCGACGCGGCCGAAATCCTGGGCATCGGCGAGGACTATGGCACGATCGAGGTGGGCAAGAGCGCCACGCTGCTGCTGACCGACGGCACGCCGCTGGAGATGACCACCACCATCCAGGCGGCGTTCATCGACGGAGCACCGGTCGATCTTGGCAACAAGCAGACCGTGCTGCGCGATCGCTACCGCGAGAAGTACCGCCGGCAGGGCATCATCGAGGGCGACGGCAACTGAGCCCATTACCTCGATTAGCCGGGAGCGAGCAAGAAGTCGTTGCTCAAGACGACATCCTCGCCGTTGGCCATCGTGGCGCGATAGACCACGCGGACGGTCATCCGGCCCGCGAAGCTGCGGTACGCCACGCCCCCGTCCTGCCTTGCCGCCTCGAGTTGTTCGAGCGCCCGGGGCAGCCAATCGGGCATGGCCTCCTGGGGCACCTCGAGAACGTAGGTGCGGGTGACGTTGTCGTAGTGGCTGCGGTTGGTCTTGAGATCATTCAGGTTGATCTCTTCCCACGCCACGGGCTCGATGGGTTGGCCGTCGGCCCTGCCGTTGGCGAGCAGTTGCACCTGCACCCGGCCCAGGCCCTTGACCTGGTCATCCCACGCGTCAAGGAACAGGAAGTGGATCCTCAGTCGCCAGTCGCCGTCGCGGCCGGTGGCGGCCCTGGTCAGCGGGTGCACGAGAACCCGGTTGGGCACGAAGGGGTAGTCCGGCGGCGCCTTCGTCCACAGCCCCTCGGTCCAGTCTCGATCTGGCGCGGCGCAGCCCGACATCCCGCCCAGCCCGGCGACCACCACGAGCACACCACTGATAAGACGCCCGCCGATCACGCCGCAACGATACCCGCGTATGACCCACCACGCCCCGACCGCCGATGATCGCCACACGCCCCCGCCACCCGGCCCACTTGCCCGGCACTGGATCCACGAGCCGGGGGTTACCTTCCTGAACCACGGCTCGTTCGGCGGATGCCCCCAGGCCGTGCTCGAGACGCAGGCCCCCTGGCGGGCGAGGCGGGAGGGCGAGCCCGTGCGGATCTTCGCCGAGGACCTGTTCGGGCTCTTCGATTGGGCCCGGGCGGACGTGGCAAGGTTCATGCGATGCGACGCCGAGGGGCTCGTGTTCGTACCCAACGCAACGACCGGGGTGGCGACGGCGCTGCACAACCTCATCGCCAGCGGCCAGGCCCGGGCTGGCAACGAAGTCCTGCTGACCGACCACGAGTACCCGGCCTGCTCGAATAACCTGCGGCACATGGCCAAGGTTGCCGGGCTGAACGTGGTGGCCGCCGGGCTTCCCTTTCCCGATCCGACGCCGCAGGCCGTCGCCGACGCGGTGCTCGGCGCGGTCACCCCCAGGACGAAGATCGCGCTGCTGAGCCACATCACCAGCGCGAGCGCCTTGGTCATGCCGATCGAGGAACTCATCGGCGAACTGGAGGGGCGCGGCGTGCGCGTGGTGCTCGACGGCGCCCACGTGCCCGGGCACATCGAGATGGACATTGCCGGCCTGGCGCCCAGCTATTACGCGGCCAACCTGCATAAGTGGGTTTGCTCGCCCAAGGGCTCGGCCGTTCTATGGGTGCACCCCGACCAGCGGGAGCGGTGCCAGCCGATGATCCTGTCAAACTTGGCCGAGAGGCCGATTGAGGGGCGGCCACACCTGCATACCGAGTTTGACTACATCGGTACGAGCGACCCCACGGCGGTGCTGGCAGTGCCCGCGGCAATGCGGATCATGGCGGCCATCGCACGCGGCGTGCCCCCGCGCCGGTTCGCGGCCCACGAGTTCGACACCAGTTCCGAGACCGACGCGCTCGATGCGGCCTGGCAGGACATCCGCACGCGGAACCGGTCACTGGCCATCGAAGGCCAGCGGCTGCTGAGCCAGCGGCTGAGCACCACCCCGCCCGTACCCGAGACCATGACCGCGTGCATCGCCATGGTGTCGCTGCCGGAGGTCGACTCGAAAGCCTGGAAGCACCTGGCACATCGCCCCACCCGCCACGCCGACGCGCTCCAGGACGCCCTCATCCACAACTGGGGGGTGCAGGTGCCGGTGATCCATCCTCCGGCGGGCGAGCGAGAGGGACCGCCGCTGCGATGCGTGCGCGTGTCGGCCCAGCTCTATAACACCCCGGAGCAGTACACCTACCTCGCCGAGGCCCTCTCTGGTGAGTTGGCCCAGGAGCTGCCCCCCGGGGTCGGCGCGGGCGGTGCACGCCCGTATACTGACTCACCCGTTCCATGAGCACGCCCCAGACGACATGCCCCGTGCCGCCGAAGCTCGCCGACCTGGCGGGCTATCTGTCGGCGCTGACCGGGCGGGCCGATCTGGACGTGCTGGAACGCCACCTCCTGGAACTGGACGTCACACGCCACGATATCGCACCCGCGTGCGTGTTCGGCACCCGTGGGTATCGGCGAAACACCATCGCCCGAGGCGAATGGTTCGAGTTGCTCGCGCTCTGCTGGCGCAGCGGCGACTGCACGCCCATCCACGACCACGAGGGTTCGAGCTGCGCGTTCAAGGTCATCGAGGGAAAGGGCACCGAGATCTCCTACGAGACCACCGCCTGCGGCATGGTCTGCCCCACCGGGCGGCGCCTGCTCGAGCCCGGCACGGTGTGCGCAGCCGAGGACGACGACATCCACCAAGTGGCCAACATGCAGGCGCGTGGTGTCGACCTGATCACGCTGCACATCTACTCGCCGCCCATCAAGCAGATGGGCACGTACGACTTCGCCTCGGGCGAGCGCGCCGAGTCGAGCCCCTAACGCGACCTGACTCCGTTCAGGCCAGCCCCACCGCCGCGTGCAGTTCCCGAAGTAATCCAGCCGCCCGCTCGTGTGGCACGCTGTGCAGCACGATGGCGTCCTCCTGGTCGTCGGCGCCCGGGCCCAGCGCACTGTGGGCTTCCAGGCGCATGCTCTGGGATAGGCCATGCCCTACCAGAGCGATTGTCGAAGCCTGGCCCTGGTGGGCGGCGGCGCACGCCACCGGCCCCTGCGGCCAGTCGTGCCCCAATACCAGTGTGCCCTCACCGGCCAGGGCGGCGTGGCGGACGCGCAGGGGCAGGCGGGCCGCCTGGGCCATCTCAGCCGCATCGATCGCCAGCACGCGGGCGCCGTGCCGCGAGAGTGCCGTCATGGCCGGCCAGCCCAGCTCACCGATGCACCGCGCCTCGGGCACGAGGGCCGGGTCGGCGGTCATCACGCCCATCGCATCGGTGTAGATCTCGCAGAGTTCGGCCTCAAGCGTGATCGCCAGCGCCACCGCGGTGGTGTCCGACCCACCCCGGCCGATGGTGGCCCGATCCCCGGTCTCTAACTCACCCTGGAATCCCGCCACGACGGCGATGCGCCCAGCCTCGAGCACCGAGCGGATTCGGCTGGTGTCGATCCGGCCGATGCGACTGCGCCCGTGCGGCCCTTCGGCCGAGATGCCCGCCTGCCGGGCGTCGAGCCCAACCGCCAAGCCGCCCAGCGCGTTGATGGCAATGGAAGTAAGCGCCACCGACACCTGCTCCCCGGCTGCCAGAAGCTGGTCGAGTTCCCGGGAGGGCGGGTCGGCATCGATGTCCATGGCCGTGCGCAGCAGTGCGTCGGTGGTGCGTCCCATGGCCGACACCACGACCACAACGCGGTCGCCCGACCGAGCCGCATCGAGCGCACGCTGGGCGCACAGGCGGATACGGGCCGCATCGGCAACGGACGTGCCGCCGAACTTCTGCACGATGGTCCGTGGCTCGGGCACACTCAGATCGTTGGAATGTGGCGGGCGGGTGGGCGTGTCATCGGGCGGCGGCCATCTCGGTATCGACCGACCAGCCTAGAGACTCCAGCGCCGTGCACCATCGATCTCGGCAGGCGTTGGCGCGGTCGGCCAAGGCCGGGTCCCGGGCCCGCTTGCCGGCGGCGGCCTCCCACCACCAGGCCCGCCAGATGGGGACATCCAGATCCAGCGCCATCTCGGCCACCTGGGCATCGCTCAGATCCATCAGCGGGGTCTGCACCTCGAACACACCCACCCCGTGCTCGGCGGCGTCGAGGGTAACCAACCTCGAGACCAGCAGTGCGCGATCAAGCTCCCGAGCCAAGCTGTCAACGCTGGGCACCTCGTCGATCTCTCTTGCCTTCTCGGGATCGAAGCTCCCAGCCTGCCAAGGGCACGATAGCGACGCGTAGCCGTTCGACATGGCCTGGTGCACCGCCTCGGTCAGGTATTGGGTCCGATGCGGACCAGAGGCCAGCGAGGCGGGCGCCACGGCCGGCAGGTCCAGACATTCAGCCGCCTGGGACTCGGACAGGGCCCGGATGCGAGCGGCGATCGCCTCGCCGTGCTCGGCGGCCACGGGACCCGCCAGCAACCCGCATCCGTGGGCGCTCGCCAGGGAATCCTGCACCAAGCTCAGCGCGACCATGCCCGGCAGGTCGCCGTCGCAGAGGACCAGCACCTTCTTCGAGGGGGAAGCGTGTCTCATGCCTTGATTATCGGCAGTCGCAACCGGTGGCGTCCGACCGGAAGACGCCCAAGCCCCTCTGGGCGACGTTCAGAGAGGAGGTCTCAGTATTTTTCTTGGTTTTGCTGGCCATCGCCCAGTTCTGGTGCATGTTGATCATGAGTCTCTAAAGAGAAGAGAGCGGGAGATAGATTATGAAGACACCGAACAAGTTCCTGATGCTCACGGCGGGCGTGGCATTGTCGGCCACACAGGCCGCGATGGCTCAGTACGACGCGGGCGACACCTGGCACCGCGCAAGCGATTGGGCCCCGGGCGTTGTTCCCGGCGGATCCACCAACAACCCCGGCCCCGGCTTTGACGGCGTGGGCGTGTGGCAGTACGAGAACGCCAACGGCGGCGATGGCCTCGGCGGCACGAATCCCTGGTACACCCAGGAAACCACCATGCTCAGCTGGGACAGCAACTGGTGGGGCCACGGCATCGGCGTTTGGAGCCAGGGCAACGACATCAACGCCCCCATTTCCCAGGGCAAGATGAGCCACAACCTGGTTGGGTCCATCCACAACGATGCACCCATCGTCCGCTGGATGATGCCCGAGGGCACCCCCGAGCTCAACATCGACGTGAACGGACAGTTCGACGTGCTCTGGACCGGTCACGAGTACCGTGGTACCGATATGGACGTGGAGCTGGTGATCGCTCGCGAAACCGCTGGCGGCAGCTTCGATGTGCTCTTCAGCGACGTGCTCAGCAAGCCCACCCCGGGCGTGAGCATCGGCGACACCGCCAGTTCGATGGTCAATCTCTCGGGCATCTCGATGGCCGATGGCGACTCGCTCATCATCTCCGGTCGCGGCGTGTCGAGCGTCGGCACCGGCGACGAGGGTCGCTGGATCGACATCACCGACGACCTGAACGTCAGCGTCTCCGCCGTGCCGGCTCCGGCCTCGCTGGCCCTCCTGGGCCTGGGTGGTCTGGCCGCCGCCCGCCGCCGCCGCTAACAACGGCGAGGTTCTCCGACCCACTCGGCGGACCATTGCGAACCCACCAAAAGTCCCGGGCTGGATTCGTCCAGAACGGGGCTTTCTTTTATTCTGACCCATGACCCAGATGACCCAGCCTGACAGCACCGCCCAGTTCGATACCGTTGCCGCACTCCTGCGAGATGCACCGAAGATCGCCGTCCTCACCGGCGCTGGCATGTCAGCCGAGAGCGGCATCGAGACATTCCGCCAGCCGCAGACCGGGTTATGGGCCCGATACGACCCGATGGAACTGGCCAGCACGGGCGCACTCGAGCGCGATCCGGAAATGGTCACGCGGTGGTACCACTGGCGGTTCTCCAAGTGCGCCGACGCCCGCCCCAACCCGGGCCACGAGGCGCTCGGGAAGCTCCAGGCCAGGAAACGGGGAATCGGTGGCGACGTTGACGTGCTGACGCAGAACATCGACGGGCTGCATCAGGCGGGCGGGACCCAGGACGTGGTCGAGCTTCACGGCTCGATCCTGCGGTGGCGATGCCAGAAGACCGGCGAGAGGCGCCCGATCCAGGAGGTCGATTTTTCGGATTTCCCCCCCACTTCCCAGGCGGGCGGCGTACTCCGACCCGACATCGTGCTGTTCGGCGAGATGCTGCCCACCGATGCAATCGAGGCTGCCGAGCGGGCGGTCATGTCGTGCGACCTGTTCCTGACCATCGGCACCAGCGCGGTGGTGTATCCGGCGGCGGGGTACATCGACCTGGCGATCTCGCGGGGCGTGCCGACGGTGGAGATTAACCCCGACGCGACGCCCATGACCAGTTCGGTGACGCACGCGCTACGCGGGCCGAGCGGGGTGGTACTGCCGGAGTTGCTTCGGCGGATCGAAGTGGTCGCCTAATAGTTGGGCGTGGGCGCCCGGAAGCTCTCGATGTCAATCGATCGGAAGTACTCGATGGTCTTCTGTAGGCCATCGCGCAGGGCGATCGTGGGCTGCCAGTCGAGCTTGGCCTTGGCAAGGGCAATGTCTGGCTGGCGTTGCTGGGGGTCGTCGGCGACGGCCTCGCGCCGGACGATCTGTGACTTCGAGCCGCTGAGCTCGATGACCAGCTCGGCGAGCTGGCGAATGGTGAACTCGCCGGGGTTGCCGATGTTGACCGGGCCGGGGAAGTCTTCGGGCCCGTGCATCATGCGGTAGATGCCCTCGACCAGGTCGTCCACGTATTGGAAGCTACGGGTCTGGGTGCCGTCGCCGTAGATGGTGAGGTCTTCGCCGGCCAGGGCCTGGCGGATGAAGTTGGAGACCACACGGCCGTCGTGCGGGTGCATGCGTGGGCCGTAGGTATTGAAGATTCGGACGACCTTGATCTTGACACCATTGTGTCGGTGGTAGTCGAAAAAGAGCGTCTCGGCGGCCCGCTTGCCCTCGTCATAGCACGCGCGTGGGCCGATGGTGTTGACCGCGCCGCGGTAGCTCTCGGGCTGGGGGTGGACCTCCGGGTCGCCGTAGACCTCGCTGGTCGAAGCCTGGAGGATGGTGGCGTTGCAGCGCTTGGCCATGCCGAGCAGGTGGATGGCCCCCAGCACGCTGGTCTTCATGGTCTTGATGGGGTTGTACTGATAATGACCCGGCGCCGCAGGGCAAGCCAGGTTGTAGATCTCGTCGACCTCAAGCCACAGCGGGTGGGTCACATCGTGGCGGATGAGCTCGAAGTTGGGCCTGTCGAGCAGGTGGGCGATGGTGCTCTTCTGGCTGGTGAAGAAGTTATCGACACAGATGACGTCCTGGCCTTCGTTCACCAGGCGTTCGCACAGGTGCGAGCCGACGAAGCCGGCGCCGCCGGTAACGAGGATGCGACGGATGCTCAAGGCTCTACCCCCTTCATGTTTGATTCCGCCTGAGGTACGCCGCATACGCCTCGATCGTTCGGATCGGTTCGTGCTGGGGCGTGAAGCCCAGACCTCGCTTCGTCTCACTCATGTCGGCCAGGGTGAAATCCTGGTAGAACTTGCGCACACTGTCGGGCATCTCGAAGTACTCGGTGGGCAGCTCGCCCTCGCCCAGACCGAGCCCGCGCCGAACCGCGTCGGCCAAGTCGTTGAACGTCGTCGGCCTGCCGCTGCCGAGGTTATAAACACCCGGCGTGGGCGTCTTGAAGTCGCCGATACCCAGGCCGGCCAGCACGCAGTCGACCACGTCGTCGACGTACACCTGGTCCCTTGCCTGGTCACCCGGCGTGAACAGCCGCGGCGCCTTCCCGTCGAGCATCTGCTGGGCAAGCTTGTAGGCCATCGAGGCCATCGGCCCCTTGCTCGATTCGCCCGGACCGAAGACATTAAAGAAACGCAGCCCCACGATGTGGGCGCCCGCCTCGCGGGCCTGCACGCGGCGGTGGCTGTTCTCCATCACCCACTTGCTGAAGCCGTAGATGTTGTCGGGCGTGCCCGCGGCGTCGAGGGGGAAGGCCTGGCGTTCAGCAGCTTGCGGGGGCGTCCCATACGTGGCGGCGCTGCTGGCGTATACCAGCCGATGCCCCGCCTCGCACACCGACTCGAGCAGCCCCTCCCAGGCCGGCCCGGCGTTCTCGTCGAGCATCTGGGCCTGGTCTTCGACCGTCGTGTCGGTGATGGCGGCCATGTGCACGACAGCCACCGGCCTGGAACCCAGGATGGTGTGCAGATATGACCAGTCCTGGGCGATCACCTCGCACGAGACCGAGCCAAGCTCGTGCCGCTTGAAAGCCTCGATCAGGTTACGGAACGAGCCAACCCGGAAGTCGTCGATGCAGATGACGTGTGCGTCAGGTCGGGCGCTCGCGAGTGCCGCGCAGCAGTTTGAACCGACGAAGCCGGCCCCGCCGGTAACGATGTAGGTCGATGGCTCGCTCATGAGGCCAAGGGTAGGTCGGCCCCCCGCGATTTGGGCTACTCGGGCCGCTCTGGAATCCGCAGCACCTGCCCGGCCCGTAAACCACGGATTGAATCCAGGCCCAGCCGCTCGCGATTGAACTCATATATGAACTCCGCGTGGCGAGTCGTCTTGTAGTGCATCTTCGAGATGCCGCCGAACGTGTCACGGTTCTGCACGACGTACTCGGTGTAGCGCTGTGCCGGCGGGCGGGGCGATTCAACCTCGGCCGGGCTGCCATCGGCATGAACGACGACGCCCTGGATGTTGTCGGGATCCAACGGCACGCGCCAGACCTGCCCAGGGGCCAACCGACGCGGATCCTTGAAGGGATTGGCCTGCGCGATGGTCGCGGCCAGGGACTTGTCGCCGTAGAAATGGCTGGCGATGTCGCCCAGGTTACGGTCGCGGGCCCTGACGGTGTAGAGCTCAAACTGCGGAGGCAGCACGCCCAGCCCCCCGGAATCGTGGATGATCGGATCCACGATCTGCGGGGCAGCGCCGTCCAGGATGGGCTCGGGCAACGGCTTGGGGCCCATTACCAGCGTCGCCGGCTGGGAGGGCGCGTCTCCCTGGTCATCATCCGCAACGGCATCCTCGCCGACCGCCGGCTCGGTGGCTGCCTCGGGGGTGCTGGCCATAACCACGGGCGCCTCGCGATGCACGGGCCACAGCCAGTACACCGCATTCCACAGGCCAGCCAGGGCCAGCAGGCCGATGGCCATCTGCCGGAGCGAACCCTGGTTGCCCTTTTGCGAGTCGGTCATCGTCCTAACTCATCGGCTGGTCCGGGCCCTGGGCTGTCGACGGGCCGGGCTGAGAGCCCGGGAAGTCCTCGATACCGCCCGCAACACCGCCATGACCGTCACCCTTGCTCGACGGATCTGCCCGGCGGGACCATACCAGCGGGGCCGCGACGGCCACCGACGAGTACGTGCCCACGACCACACCCACCAGCAGCACGTACGCGAATGGCCGCAGGCCTTCGCCACCATTGAAGTACAGTACCGTCACGGCGAAGAGGGTGGTGCCCGACGTGATAACCGTCCGGCTCAGCGTCTGGTTGATCGACAGGTTCACCACACGCCGGTTGGCGTAGGGCAGCTTCCCGCGGTTCTCGCGGATGCGGTCCATGATGATGATCGTGTCGTTCAGCGAGTAGCCAATGATCGTCAGCAGCGCAGCGATGGTGTTCAAATCGATACGGAACGGCAACACGCTGAAGTAGCTGGCCACACGGGCCCCCGTGGGAAACTCGTACACCAACTCGGCCAGGGCGATCATGCCCAGGGCCAGGATCACGTCGTGCGCCAGCGCCGTCAGCGCCACCAGCGAGTACCGCACGGAGCCGAAACGAACCCAGATGTAGATCGTGATCAGCACGAAGCTGATGACAACCGCAAAGACCGCGCGACCACGGAACTCCTCGGCAATCGCCGGACTGAAGTTGCTCACGCTGGCCAGCGTGGTCGAGGTGGTCAGCGCCTCGCGAACGACGTCCCACTCCATCTGCCCGACGTCCTGCCACCAGCGATCCTGATCGCTGAAGTAGCCGGTCATCGGGTCGATGGTCAGCAGCACGGCCGAACGCACACTCCCGTCTTCGTAGCGATCCAGCACGCGCATCTCGCGAGGCCGGCCCAGCGTCGAGGAGAAGTCGGCCTGCCCGCGGAGCAGGTCCACACGCTGTTCCAGTTGCTCGATCGACTGGCCCTGGGTGATGTTCTCGAGCACCACCGCGGCGCCACCCACGTACCCCTCGACCTCGTCGCGGTACTGGGGCTGACCGATGTGCGAGCCCAGCGGCGCCGGGCTGGTGATCGGGTACACCGGGCCCTGGCGGGCGTCGGACACGTCGGCCTGGTCGAACGTCACGGCCGCCTGCACGTCCAGCACGTCCTCGAACGCCCGCGCCAGCGCGTCCTGCACCTCATCGGAGTTAGTCGCCAGCGTCTTGATCTGGAACGTATCGCTGGTCACCCCATCGTCCTCGGGGTCCAGCGGAACGATATCGGCCTGTTCGAGCAGCTTGAGCTGGCTGCCATCGGGGGCGTCCTGGGCCACACCCATCACGCGGTCGAGCACGTCCTGACGCGTGAGCATCTGCGGCTGATCGGACGCCTCGTCGGTGCCGAAACGCAGCACAACCTGCGTGCCGCCCACGAACTCGGTATCCAGCATGCGGTCGCGCTGGTTGATGACCAGCGCGATGCTGCCCAGCACTGCGAACAGCGAGATCGCCCAGAAGACGTGCCGGCCGCTGATCCAGTTGATCTTCGGCTCCAGCACGCGATCGATGATCGGCATGGCCGAAGCGAGCATCGACGTCCGGGGCTTGCCCAGCGCCTTCAGGTTCAGGTCGTCCACCAGCACCGAAAGCAGCAGCCGGCTGATGATCAGGGCGGAGATCATGGTGCACACCACACCGACGCCCAGGGTGATCGCGAACCCCTTCACCTCCTGCGTGCCCACGCCCACGAGCACGACGCAAACGATCAGGTTCGTCACGTTGCCGTCCACAATGGCCGACAGGGCCCGCTGGTAGCCAAGCTTCGCAGACTGGGCCAGGTCCAGACCATTGCGCAGCTCCTCGCGGACGCGCTCGAAGATCAGCACGTTCGCGTCCACCGCCATGCCGAAGGTCAGCACCACGCCGGCGATGCCCGGCATCGTGAACGCCGACTGGTTGTGGGCCATGGCGCCAAGGATCAGCGCCGCATTGCAACCCAGCGCGATCACCGCGATGGCCCCATACGCGAAGTAATACAGGACCATGAAGACGCTGACGGCGATGAGCGCGTACACGCCCGCTCGCAGCCCGCTCTCCAAGTTGTCCTGGCCCAGGCTCGGGCCGATCGTGTTCTCGCTGATGGGCTCGGGGCTCAGTCGGGCCTGGAGCGCGCCGGCGTTCAGGATCTGGATGATCTCCCGCAGTTCCTCGGGAGAGAAGTCGCCCGAGATGCTACCCGTGTTGGAGATCCGCCCTCGCAGGGTGGGTGCCGTAATGATGCGATCATCGAGGATGACCGCCATGTTGTCGCCCACGTGCTCGCCGGTCAGTTCGCCCAGCCGCTGGCCGCCCAGCGTGTCCATGTTGAAGACGATGTTGTTCCGCCCGATCTCGTCGCGGCCCATGTATGCCCGTGAGACCTGCCACTCGCCCTCGGCGCTGGTCAGCCGATTGCCGAGCTGGTCCCACACCAGCATCCAGTACTGGCCGTCGTAGGGCTCGACCACGAACCCACGCGTCGCGAAGAACGAGACCGGGTCGGCCTCGAGCCGCTCGGCCTCGGCCAGCGTGTCGAACCACGACTCGACCTTGGCAAGCCGAAGCCAGACCGCGCCCTCGGGATTGGCGTTGCGGGGGCCAAGCTCGCGAAGGTCATCGCGCAGGGCCGACTCATCGGCCCGGCTGTTGGCCTCCACCGTAATGCGGAAGTCCAGCTCGCCCGAGCCACGCAGCAGTCGCTTCAGGTCCTGCGGATCGTCCAGCGATCGACGCTCGGCCGTGTACGTCTCGTACGCCTCGCGAACCCGCTCCAGCTCGGCCTGCAGCGAGCTCTGGCCCTGTCCGTCGGCCGGGCCGGCACGCTCCATGAGCGACGCCCACGCACGCTCGAACGGGCTGGGAAGTTCCACCACCTCCTTCGCCTGGTCGTCGATCTTCCGCGTGGCCTGCCGCGAGAACTCCAGCACGCGTCGCACTTCGGCCGGCGAGATGGAGAGCTTCAGGGCCTCCGCGCGAGCCTGGTCGTAATCCAGCGATGCCGCGGCGGCCTCGGTCTCGGCCCGCTCGATGGCCTCCTCGTCGGGAGTCTCCCGGCTCACAAGATCGCGATACTCGGCCTCGGCCGCCACGAGCCGGTCGTACGCCTCGGCGGCCGTCTGAAGCCGGTCGGCCAGCTCCGGGCTGTCCTGGCGGATGTCCTCGATCGACGCGGCCCGCTCCTGGGGCTCCTCGCCCATAAGCCGCTCGAACCGCACCGGATCAATCGTGTATCGATTGATGCGTTCGAGTTCGGCCTCGAAGTCGCGACGCAGGCTCTTGACCGCCTCGGTGGGCAGCGGCATCGTGATCTCGAGGCGGTCTCGCCCCACCGGCACGATGCTGATGTCCATCTGGTTGCCAGGGTCGATTCGCTCCCCCAGCACCGTCGCGAGTTGGTTGAGGATCTCCTGGGCGTTCTGCCCGGGCTCGATCTGCACCGCGTACGTGAGCGTCACGCCACCGGCCAGATCCTTCCCCAGACGCAGCTTCTCTTTGGGGGGCATGAAGCCCCAGATCGCGAAGGCGAGCATCGCCATCGCCAGCAGGCCCCATCCCAATCGGTTACGCATCATGTGTCGCGATTCCTCGTCTAGCGTGCTCGCTCGCCCGACACTTCGGGCGGGGGCCGGTCTTTCTCAATAGTCAGGGATTCGAAGACAGCGGCTCGGTCTCGACCGGCTCGGCTTCCGACGAGCCGCCGCGGGAAGAAAGGACCTGCTGGATGGCGCTGCGGGCGAACCGGACCCGGTTCTGGCCAGCATCGTCGACCTTCAGCACCACCTCGTCGTTGCGCACCTCGGCGACGGTGCCGATGATGCCACCGATGGTCTGCACCTTGTCGTTTCGCTTGAGCGCGTTGAGCATGTCCTCACGCTCGCGCTTTTCCTTCTTCTGGCGGCGCCCGCTGGTGAAGATCATCATCACCAGGAACACGCCCATGCCCAGCATCAGGATCATGATCGGGTCGAACCCGCCCTGACGCGCCGGCGGGGCGGTCGGCGTGCCCGGGGCACCCGTAGCCCCCTGACCCGTGGCGCCCTGGCCGGTCGTACCGGCCGGCGCCTCGCCGCTCAGCGGGGAAGCCTCCTGATACGAGAGGCCAACCGAAAAGCTCGTCAGATCGGTCACGGAAAGAGAGTTCGGCGGGAGCAAGCCTTCCACGGAGCGCAGTCCTGTTCGTTTCTGGGTCCGGCAACCGCCGGACGGATCAAACCTCACCGACGCCAGACGGGCCGACGCGGGGGGCATGGTAAGCGGCCTGTGGGATGCCTGACGCCGCGGCGGGCCAGCGAGCAGAGAACCCCCCCCAATCGTCGCTGGCGATGGTCGATCGCAGGTCCAGCATCAGCCGCTGATAGAACCGCAAGTTGTGCAGCGAAACCAGGATCGGCCCCAGCATCTCCTGGGACATGAACAAATGCCGGATATACGCCCGGCTGGCGGGGCGACCGGCGGTGGGCTGGCAGGCCGGGCAGTCGCAGCCGGGCTCCAGGGGCTCGGCGTCCTCGGCAAACCTGGCGTTGCGAAGCCGGATCTGCCCCTCGGACACGAAGGCGTTGGCGTTCCGACCGTTCCTGCCCGGCAGCACGCAGTCGAACATGTCCACCCCCGCGCACACGGCGGCGACGATGTCCCGGGGGTAGCCAACGCCCATGAGGTACCGGGGTTTGGCCTGCGGCAGCAGCGGCGCGGTGAAACGGACGATGCGGGCGATGTCCTCGCTGGTTTCCCCCACGCTCACCCCGCCGATGGCGTACCCGGGAAGGTCCACGTTGGTGACCCGCTCGGCCGACCACCGCCGGGTCTCCTCGTCGGTGCCGCCCTGCACGATGCCAAAGAGGGCCTGGGTTTCGGGCTTGGCGTGAGCCCGCTTGCATCGCTCGAGCCAGCGGATGGTCCGCTCGTTGGCCAGTTTAAGGCGTGTGTCGTGGTCGTAGCCGTGCTTGGTGCGATCCCGGTCGTGGGCGGCCTGGAGCTTCAGCCGGGTCTGGGAGATCGGGCCCTCGCCCAGATCGACGGCCGGGGGGCAGTCGTCAAAGGCCATGATGATGTCGGCCCCGATCTTGTTCTGGATGTCCATCGACGCCTCGGGCGTCATCCGCAGCTTCCGCCCATCGATGATCGACCGGAAGGTCACGCCGTCCTCGTCGATGGCGTTGGTGTCGGCCATCGAATACGCCTGGTAGCCGCCCGAGTCGGTCAGGATCGGGCCGTCCCAGCCCATGAACCGGTGTGCGCCACCGAAGCGATCGATCAGTTCCGGGCCCGGCCGCAGCCAGAGGTGGTAGGCGTTGTTCAGCACGACCTGGGCGCCCACCTGGCGGAGTTGCTCGTTGGTCACACCCCGCACCGTGGCGCGCGTGCCGACGGTCATGAATGCGGGCGTATCAAACACGCCGTGGGGCGTCGAGACCCTGCCCACGCGGCCGCTCGTGCTGCGGCTGTCGGTCGAGATATCGAAGGTGATGGCCATCAGCTACCGGCGCTGCCGGTCGGTGGCATGGCGGAGGGTGGCCTTCTCCTGATCGGTCAGGCTTCCCAGCCCGGACGCCTGGACCTTCGCCAGCACGCGATCGACCTCCTGCTGGCTGGCGCCGCCGGTGACTCGTGGGCCGCGCCCGCCGCCCTTGGGCCCCTTCGGCTTGCGAGAATCGCCCAGCACGTCGAAGAAGTCGATCAGGTGGTGGGTGTTGCGGATGAAGTAGAAGCCCGCAATGGCGCCGCCCAGGTGCGCCGCCTCGCCGCCGGCGTTGTTGGTCCCCAATAGCAGCAGGACGAGCGCCAGGGCCACGAAGCCGTAGGCGAAGGTCTTCATCTTCATCGGGATGGGCGGGAAGAGCAACTGCACCGTGGCGTTGGGCGCGATGTAGGCGCACGCCATGACCACGCCGAACACACCCGCCGACGCGCCGATGAGCGGGGTGGCGGGGTCGTTCATGAGCAGGCCGGGAATCCGCAGCCCGATGACCCCGCCCAGGAAGTTCAGCAGTAGGTACATCAGCCCGCCGAAGACGCCGCACACCAGGTAGAACGCCAGGAACTTTTTGGGCCCGAGCTGGTCCTCGACGAGCCGGCCCAGGAAGAAGATGCCCATCATGTTGAAGGCCAAGTGGAGCAGGCTGCCGTGCAGAAACTGGAAGGTGATGAACCGCCAGACCTCCAGACCAAAGACCGCCCTGATCGTCGAGAAGTGTCCATAGAACGCCAGTGGATCGAGCTCGAAGACCGGCGGCACAACGCGCTTGCCCCAGGCCGACTCGCTGGCCATCTGGCCCACGAACACGACGACGTTGGCGATGATCAGCAGCGTGCACATCGACACCGGCAGACGACTCGATCGCGCCGGCCGCAGCCCGGGCGGGCCCTGGTCCCCTCGCATGTATGTTCTATCGTGCAGCCCCATGGTGCGGTGGTCGTCCTTGCTCTCTGGAGTGTGCGGCTGAAACTCAAGCGTCCGAGGCCCATCCTATGGCCTAACCGGTGCGGTCCTGCCGCTTCTTCTCCGATACGCGGTCGAGGAATTTGCGTTCGCGCGGGGTCAGCGAGCCCATGCCCTGCTCGGCGATCTTGGCCAGCAGGGTTTCGACCCGGGCCTCCTCCTCCTTGCGCTTCTTGACGGCCGCCAGCTGCGACCGCGAGGGGCCGCGCTTCTGGCTCGCCTCGGCCGCCTGATAGGCCGAGGCGTACTGGGGCTCGAAGCCCATCATCTTCAGCCCCTGCTTCTGCTGCCAGCAACTGAAACCACCGAACAGGGCGATGCCAAAGAGCAGCATCTCGCTGAACCCGAAGGCCACGACGGTCAGCACGACGGCCGCTCCGATACCAATGTTGCAAGTAATCCACAGGCTCTTCTCGTAGCCAAGCTTCCGCCACAGCAGGCTCTGCACCACTCGGCCGGCATCCATGGGATACATCGGCACCAGCATGTTGAAGGCGAGCAGCACGGCGTTGATGTAATGCAGCCAGAAGACCGTCCACGTGACGTACGCCCCCACCGGCACGCCGGCCAGCTCGAACGTCAGCCGGCTGCTGGTGGGCCAGTTGGGCACGAACGGGTTGAACACGACGTTGCGCCAGTCGCCGGTGATCCCCAGCACCGACAGCCCAAGCACGGGAAGCAGCACGAGGTTCACCCCAGGCCCGCCCAGCACAGTGATGAGCTCGGCCCTCCAGTGGTGCGGCGGCCGGCAGAACGCAAGCCCGCCCAGCGGCCACAGCATGATCTCGTCGGCCTCGCCCTCGACCCAGCGGCTGGCGATGCAGTGGCCGTACTCGTGCAGCAGCACCAACCCGAAGACGCTTACCAGCATGATCAGCGTGGGAGCGAAGCCAATCGAGTCTGGCGAGAGCGAGCGGATGAGCCAGATGAGCACGAAGATGATGAAGATGACGTGGAGCTTGACGGTGATGCCCCACAACCGATAGAGCGGGACCGCCCAGCGCATGGGGTTGTCGCCCTCGCCGAAGACGCGGCCCAGCCAGCCGCGCGGGCCAGATCCGCGCCAGTGCTCGCTCACACGCGCACTCCCAGCAGCCCGGCCGCGTGGGCGCGCACGATGGGGATGACGCTCTTGGCGTCCCGCAGCCTGCCATCCTCGATCATCGCCAGCGCCTCGTCGGCCTTCACTTCATGGACCTCGATGTGCTCGCCCTCGTCCAGGTCCTGGCCCACGTGGGTCAGGCCGCGGGCGACGAACAGGTGCATGACCTCGTCGGTCATGCCCGGCGTGGTATAGAACCGCCCGGAGGGCTCGAGTGTTGCAGCCTCGTACCCGGTTTCTTCGATCAACTCACGCCCGGCGCAGGTCAGCGGCTCTTCACCGGGGTCGATCGTGCCCGCGGGGATCTCCCACAGCGTGTCCCCCACCGCCGGCCGCTGGTTGCGGATCATGACAAGCGTGGCGCACTCGCGCTCGGTGGGCTCGTGCAAGATCGGCAAAATGGCGCACGCGCCGGGGTGGCGGACGACGGCCATCTCCCGCGTGTTCCCGCCCCGGCCGGGCAGCGTGAGCAGCTCGACGTTGAACTTCGCACCCTCGTACAGCACCCTCGTGTCGATCGGCGCCGGCGTTGTGTCCGCCTCGCCCACTTACGACTGTCCACCGAAGAGGGCGCTGCCGCCAAGCTCCTGGGCGATCACCAGCAGCCGGTTGTACTTCGCGTTGCGGTCGCTGCGGCAGGGGGCGCCGGTCTTGATCTGGCCGCAGTTGGTCGCCACGGCCAGGTCTGCGATGGTGCTGTCCTCGGTCTCGCCCGATCGATGGCTCATGACGGCCCCGTAGCCGTTGCGCCTCGCCAGGTCGACGGCCTCGAGGGTCTCACTCAACGTGCCGATCTGATTGGGCTTGACGAGGATCGCGTTGGCGCAGCCCTCGTCCAAACCGCGCTGGAGGAACCTGATGTTGGTCACGAACAGGTCGTCGCCGACCAGCTGGACCTTCTCGCCCAGCCGCTCGGTCAGCTTCTTCCAGCCGGCCCAGTCGTTCTCGTCCAGGCCGTCCTCGATGCTGCGGACCGGGTAGTTGTCGCACCAGCTTGCCCAGGTGTCGATCAGTTCGTCGCTGGTGATGACTGCCTGGTCGCTCTTGAACCGCTTGTAGCCTTCCTTCTTGTCCTTCTTCGCCTCGCCCGCCAGCTCGCTGGCGGCGGGGTCCAGGGCGATGAAGATCTGCTGGCCCCACGAATACCCGGCCTTCTTCGTGGCCTTCTCGAGGTACTGCAGCGCCTCCTCGGCGCTCTTGAAGTCGGGCGCGAAGCCGCCCTCGTCCCCCACCGCCGTGCTCAGCCCCGCCTCGTGCAGCAGGCCCCGCAGCGCGTGGTAGATCTCCACGCCTGCGCGGAGCGCCGTCTCGAAGTCGTCAAAGCCCCACGGCTGGACCATGAACTCCTGGAAGTCCAGATTGTTGTCGGCGTGCTTGCCGCCGTTGATGACGTTGAGCATGGGCACCGGCAGCGTGCGGCCGCCCGCCCCGCCCACCGAGCGGTACAGGGGAAGCCCCGCCTCGGCCGCCGCGGCGTGGGCCGCCGCCAGCGAGACGCCCAGGATGGCGTTGGCCCCCACCGAGCCCTTGTTGGCCGTGCCGTCGGCGGCGAGCATGGCGTGGTCGAGCGCCGCCTGGTCGCGGGCGTCCAGGCCGATGACCGCCGGGGCGAGCTTCTCCTGGACGTTCCGCACCGCCGCGCTGACGCCCTTGCCGCCGAAGACGGACTTGTCGCCGTCCCTGAGCTCCACGGCCTCGTGCTCGCCCGTGCTGGCCCCGCTGGGCACCATCGCCACCCCCACGGCCCCGCCGGCCAGCTCGACGGCGACGCGGACGGTCGGGTTGCCACGCGAATCGAGCACCCACCGGGCGCTCAGGCTGTCGACGCAGAACTCGTTCATGGGCGTGTGGGCTCCTGTGTGAGAGGCAGAACCGGCCTGCGGACAGGCTAGGCCGCCCCCTTGCCGATCTGGGGCCCGTACCCTGCTGCCATCGGCCACGCCACTCGCCTCGCTCCGGGAGCCAGACGCATGCCCCACACCTTCTCCGATCGACTGGACGCCCTGGCCGCCCGCCTGATCGACCAGGGCACGCTGGTCCTCCAGATGGTCGAGGGCGGCTTCGACCACCTCTTCGCCCCCGGCCAGGACGGGCTGGACGGCCTCCGCGCCGCCGAGGACACCGTCGACGCGGCCGACGTGGGCATCGAGAAGGCCGCCGTCACGCTGCTGGGCGACGCCACCGACGTGGTCGCCGGCCCGGTGGCCCGCGGCGAGACCGACCGCCTGCCCGACGCCGACCTGCGGCGGCTGCTGACCATCGTGAAGGTCAACAACGAGCTGGAGCGCATCGCCGACGCGGCGCTCGCCTGCGCCACGCTGGGCCAGCGGCTGGCCGACACCGGCACGCCCCCCCACAACGCGCCGCCGACGACCTTCCGCGTGCTGACCAACAGCGTGGTGGGCATCGTGCGCGACGCGATGCGGGCGATGGGCACGCGCGATGCGCGGCTGGCCAGGGTCGTGCTCCAGAGCGACGAGGCGGTCGAGGCCTTCAAGGCCGCCCTCATGCGCGAGTGCGAGGCCAAGCTGCGCGGGGGCGACCTGGACGCCACCGCCGCGTTCCTCCTTCTGGAGATCGCCACCACGACCCACGCCATCGCCGAGCACGCGGCCAACATCGCCGAGCAGTTGCTCTACCTCTACACCGGCACGATCGTGCGGCACGTGGAGGGCCGGTGGCAAGAGGTTGAGGTGGGCAAGGAAGGCAATGGGGGTTAGGGATTAGGCATTGGGGGGCTCGGAGCCAAGCCGCGGACCCGGCAGGTACGATGTCCACCATGGAACCCGAGAGCACCGAGCCGGCGGTACCCGATGCGCAAGACCCTGTTCCTGGAACAGACAGGACTGCAATCGCGCCGCTGTCGCCAGCGTTCCTATGGCACAAACTTGTGCAGTCGTGGAAGCGTGATCCATGGGCAACGATCGTAACGCTCATCGCCATCGCCGGCGCGGTGGCCGCGGCGGTCGCGAGGCTGGGCCCATGGCTGATGCCGACGCTGGGCGGCGTCGGGCTGATCATCATTGTCTTCGGGCTGGTTTACTTCACCTGGGACATACTGCGGCTCAAGCAACTGGTGATGATGCCGCCTGGCGACGCGTGGACCACGGCTTTGCTGCGCAAGGAAACGTTCGCTGCCGGGTGCGTCATGATCGCCGTTCTGGTCACCATGCCGTTGTCCTGGAACAGCCCGGGCCTGCACGTCGCCCAGGCGCAGGTCGAGCAGTTCGAGCGCGAGCTCGACGCGCACCTGGACCGCGACGAGCCGGACGTGCGCACGAACGAGCAG
This sequence comes from Phycisphaerales bacterium JB060, assembly GCA_044440025.1. GTDB lineage: Bacteria > Planctomycetota > Phycisphaerae > Phycisphaerales > UBA1924 > JAHCJI01. Next base: position 34,156 of record JBITAF010000063.1, read on the forward strand.
AAGGTGGCCGACTCGATCGAAACGCTCGCGCGCAATAAGGCGGCGCTGGACCTGGCCCGCGGCGTGGGCACGGGCCAGTATGTCGTCCGCGTCGGAATCGCGGCATGGTCGCTGCTGATCGCGATCGTCCAGCACGGCATCGTCATGAACATCGTGCTGTTATGGGTGGCTCGGCTGGCGGAGGCCCGCCGCGACTACCGCCAGGGTGACCCCGACGCGACCGGGGACGCACCCCCGGGCACGCCGGGCTCGCGCAGCGAGGGGTGAGCCCGACGCCCCGCCTCAACAGCCGAACGCCTCGCCACAACAGACGAACGGTTTGTCTCATCAGACGAACGCCTCGTCACAACAGACGAACGGTTTGCCTCATCAGACAAACGCCTCGTCACAACAGACGAACGGTTTGCCTCATCAGAC
>JBITAF010000064.1:0-6848 GCA_044440025.1 Phycisphaerales bacterium JB060
GCCGGTGGGCCTGCGCGCGGTCGACTACCGCGTGCGGGTGCGCATCAGCAACGGCCAGGCCAGCCCCTTCAGCACCAGCGCCCGGGCGAGCTTCGGTTCGAGCGGGAGCCAGGGCGGGCCGCTGGCGAGGGTGGCGTGAAGAGTTTCGCTTCGCGGCGGCTGAGCCGGCGCGAAGCGAGGTAGAGGCTCTGGAAGGAGCTGTAGCTTGAAGGTTGTGAAGGGGAGGGAGCCCGGAGGGGCGCCTCCCGTTTTCGTGCGCCGTGCGCCACGCGTCGGGCGCATGCCCGCGCATGGCCCCGCTGGCGAAGCGACAAAAACACCCCCCGGCCCCGCCGGCGAGGCGACAAGACGAACTTCAGCACCCCGCGTCGAACGCGTTCCGGAACGCCAGGAAGTCGAACAGGGTGAGCTCGCCGTCGCCGTCGAAGTCGGCCTCGGCGCTCCCGGCGTCGAAGAGGTTCTGGAACGCGAGGAAGTCGAAGAGGGTGAGCTCGCCGTCGCCGTCGATGTCGACCCGGCAGGGCTCGCTCCCGCCCGACACCCCCACCACGCCGTACATGATGTCGTCGTCCAGGTCGAAGGTGCTGTTGTTGAACAGCGACAGCTCGACCTCGCCGCTGCCGGTGATGTCCTGGCGGTAGATCGAGTAGGTCCACGTGTCGTCGTCGGTGTCCAGCGTCAGGTCCTCGCCGGTGTCCTGGTAGTCGGTGGCGATCCAGCCGGGCAGGCCAGCCGCGTCGGCGTGGAGGATGTAGACCGTGGCCGGGGCCCGGACGGCCAGGCGCAGGCTGGTGTCGTCATCGTCCTTGTCGTCCGCGTCGGTGACCAGCAGGTCGCCGCCCACCAGGAAGGCCGGGACGTCGCGGTAGCGGCCGTCCTCGGAGTCGAACGCGGCGGCGCCCTCTGCCATGGCGTCGCGGTTGATGAAGTAGTCCCCACCCTCGAGGATCGAAACGGATAGGAAGGGGTCGGCGTGGGCCGCAGCGGCGAGGGTGGCGGTGGCGGAAATGGCGATGGCGGATCGGAGCATGGCGTCCTTTCATTCTCGAGGTCTCGTGCCACGCTATCGGCCGTGCGCGATGCGTCCAGCGGAGACCGGGCGAACGCCGGGATACCACAATCGAACGCAACCCGGCTGTGAGCCGGTTCTCATCGGCCCGAAAGAAGCGTCTCACACGTACCAATCGGTGCGCCCACCCCCGCGTCGGGCGCAGCCCGCGCGTGGCCCCGCCGGCGAGGCGACAAGACAAACCCCCGCCGGCGAGGCGACCCACTAGTTCCCGCTGAGTGGCAGCGTCAGGATCGGGCCCCCGCCCCGGATGTCGCCGGCCTGGAGTGCGAAGAGCTGCTGCATGAGGCCCATCGTGCTCTTGCTGGTCAGGTCGGCGTCGTCGACCCAGAACCAGCGGCCGCGGTGGCGGATGGCGGTCTGGGCCCCGGTCGGACGCTCGTTGGAGGTCTGGACGCGGAAGGTGTTGACCAGCAGGTCGTTCCAGTCGAAGCGCTCGCCGTCCCTGGTGCGCGTGGTGGTGACGATGCCGGCTTGTTCGTCCTGCTCGCCGACCGCCACGGCGTGGCTGAGGAAGAACATGGACGACATGAGCGAGCGTGTGACCAGCGGCAGGGGGCCGCCCGGGCCAGAGGCATCGGCCCCGACCGCGCCCGAGCGCAGGGAGCAGACGATGGTGAGCGAGCCGTCGGGATTGGTGGAGGCCCCGTCGATGTCGAGCAGCTCGAGCACCGTCGCGTATTCGGTTGTGTCCTTCACCGAGGCGGGCAGGGTGATGCCCAGCAGGTCCTCGCCCCCCACGTGGCCCATCCCATCTCCTGGCGCGGGGCCCTGCGAAACCAGCGTGAGGCTCAGCTCGTGCTCGCGTTGCAGGGTGCGCAGGGCTCGGACGAGCTCGAGGAAGTCCTCGTACTGCGGGGCCAAACTGGGCGTTGGGCCCGAGGCGCTGGGGGCGTTGACCAGGGGGCCCAATCGCTGCACGCCGATGAGCAGCACGCGGTCGATGGCCCAGCCGCTGTTGGCCAGCAGCACGAGCACGCGCGGGCGCAGGGGCGTGAGCATGCGCGTGGCGAACTGCTCGCCCTGGAGGGGCAGGTAGGTAATCGTGGGGCGCTCGGCGAAGCTGATGCCCGCCGATGCGCCCGCGAAGTCGTCGGCCACGGTGTTGAGGCCGGCCTGGCCGTTGATGCCCAGGGAGTTCTCGAGCGTGAAGCTGGTCGAGACGCTGGTGACCTCGAGGAAGACCGGCGTGTCGCGGTAGCGCAGGCGGACGAGGTTGAGCAGGAGCTGCTCGCTGCTGGTGGCGGCGATGGCCTCGTTGTACAGGGCCCGCCCACCGTGGATGGAGCGCGGGCCGGTGGGGTTGCAGGCGGCGAGCACCAGCGTGGCCGATGCAAGCATGCCAAGGAATGCGCGGGCGAGCTCAGGAAGGGCTCTGAGGTGTGTGTGGGGGTTGGCATGGAGGTTCTTGAGGCTTTGGCGTCCCATGGGGCAGGCTAGACTCGGCCCATGGCACCGACCGCCCGCCCGCCCCTCGCTCTGACCGCCAGCGCCGCCGTGCTGGCCGCGTGCGTGGGTGTGGGCCTGGCGGGAGGCACGGCGTTGGGCCAGAGCGGTGCGGATCCTGAGGGCATCGTCCGGGTCGATCCGCTGTCGATCACAGGTGAGGGCTTCGGCCGGGTTCGGCTGCCGGTTGCCTCGGGCGGGGACGCCTCGGCGGTGCGGGGCATCGAGCTGGCCGGGCGGCGGGCTTGGGCCTGGAGCACCCGGCCGCTGGCGGCTGGCGTGGCGCCCACGCGGCGGATCCTGATCGAGGGGGACGTGCGGCTGACGATGGGCACGCTGGACGTTCGGGCCGACCGCCTGCACGCGTGGGTGCAGCCGCTGGCCAGCGCCGGAGGCCCGCCATCGGGCGAGCAGTTCTACATCCTCTTAGAAGATGCCATCATGCCCACGGGCGCGCCCGGCTCTGGCGTCGCCGGGCCGCTGGTGCCCATCGAGGGCCGACTGGCGCCGGGGGGGACCATCAGCCTGTCGGCGATCGTGGCGCGGGAGGGCGCGCCACCAGGCGAGCCGGGGGCCGCGGGCCCGAGCCTGCCCGCTGGCGACGCCCGAGCGATCGCGATGGCCGAGTCGGTCTTTGCCGACCGGCTGCGCGAGGCGATGGGCCTGGCCCTGCCACCGGTGAGCGGCGAGCGGCTGGCCGCCGAGGACGCGGCCCTGCGCCGGGTCGTCGAGATGGCCCGCCAGCGGCTTGGGGCGGCGGACGTGCGCGAGCCCATCCTGCCCGCGCGGGGGCGGGTGAGCTTCTCGGCAGCCGGACTGGAACAGGTGCGGCTGGGCGATGGTCGCGACGGCTCGCCGCCATACGCCGTGGTGATGCGCGGGCCGGTGACGATCCTCTTCGACGACGACGCCGGGGGCCGGCGGGCGCAGCTCACCGCCCAGGACGCGGTGCTGTTCCACAAGGCCGAACTGGTTGGCGCCCCCAGGCTGGACGCGACCGACGTAATGGGGCTGTACCTCGAGGGCGAGGTCGTCGCCGATATCGAGCGCGACGGGGGCCGGCGGGGCGTGGACCGCTACCGCGTACGCTCGCCGCGGGTGTACTACGACCTGGCCGGCGACCGGGCCCTGCTGCTGGACGCGGTGTTCCGGGCCGAGCCGGCGGGCACGCCCACGCCCATCTACGTGCGTGCGGCCGAGATCCGCCAGCGTTCGCTGGGTGAGGTGATGGCCGACGAGGCGCGGATCACCACGACGGGGTTCTTCCGCCCGCATTTGGCGCTGGGGGCCAGCACGCTGACGTTGCGTATCGAGGACCGGCCGGGTGACCGGGACACGGGGGGTGGCACGCGGATGGTCGCCGATGCGCGGAACATCACGGCGCGGGCGATGGGCGTGCCGTTTCTGTACTGGCCCATCTACGTGGGCGACCCCTCACGCATCCCGCTGCGCGATATCGGCTTCGAGACCGGCGACCGCCACGGGGAGGTGCTGCGCACAACCTGGGACGCCTTCTCGCTGGCGGGCGTCGAGCCGCCGGCGGGCGTGGACCTGGACCTGATCCTGGACGCGTACTTCCAGCGCGGCATGGCCGTGGGTGGCGACCTGACGTGGAATGGCTACGCGGGGGGCAGCGGCAGCCTGTTCGTGTACAACCTGTTCAACGATACCGGGCGCGACCTGCTGCCCACGGGCGCCCGCATCGACCGCGACGGCCAGAACCGCACCATCGTCCTGCTCGAGCACACCGGCCGGCTGGACGAGGACTGGACCCTGCGGGCCGAGGCGTCGTGGTTCTCCGACGAGAACGCCGTGGCGGCGTTCATGCCCGACATGACTTGGACACGCCGCGAGCCCTCCAGCGGTGCATCGGTGCAGCGCATCGGTGAGCGGAGCATGCTGCTGCTGGGCGCCAACGCGCAGATCAACGACTTCGTGGTCACCGACTATCAACTCCGCTCGCGTGGGCTGGTCACCGAGCGGCTGCCCGAGCTTCGCTACGCGCGGCCGGGCGACGACCTGCTGGGCGACATCGCACCGGGCCTGCTGACCTACCGCAGCGACAGCCGCGTGGGCCAGCTCCGGTTCAGCTTCACCGAGCCCACGGCGGCCGAGCTGGGCTTTACGAGCACGCGGCGCGCCCAGGCGGCGCTGGGCATCGACCCGGGCCAGAGCCCAGCCGACCGCCTTCGTGCCCAGGGGCTGGACGAATCGACCATCTTCCGCTTCGACACCTTCCACGAGCTGAGCGCGCAGCTCGAGGCCGGCGCGCTGCGCGTGCAGCCTTTTGTGACCGGCCGGCTGACCGGCTACGACAACGACTTTGACGACTTCGCGGCCACCACAGGCCAGGACGCCGACGCACTGGTGGCCAGGGGGGCCGTGGGCGCCCGGCTCTCGACCCAGCTCACCCGCGTGCACGACGGCGTGGACGTGCCCGCGCTGGACCTGCACCGCCTCCGGCACATCATCGAGCCCAACGCGACCTTCTGGTACGGCGACTCGACCGTGGGGCAGGGCGCCATCCCGGTGTACGACGAGCACGTGGAAACCTTCGCCCAGGGGCCGGCCATGCGCGTGGGTGTCGATCAGACCTTCCAGACCATGCGCGGCTCGCTGGGCAGCTACGAGTCGGTCGACGTGCTGCGGCTTGGCGCGCACGTGGTGTTCGCAGGAGAGGACCGGGTCGACGAGGACCGCACGCCGCGGTTCTTCGATGCCTATCCCGAGCGCAGCCAGCTCGGCGATGCGCTGGACCTGGAGGCCGCATGGCGGCCCACCGACGCCCTTGGTGTGACCGGGCAGTGGATCTACGACCTGGAGACCGACCGCACCGCCGAGAGCGTCGTGGGTTTGGAGGTCCAGCAGATTCCCGATGTTCGGCTGTTCACCGAGTTGCGGCACCTGGGCTACAGCGACGACACCTACGTGAACGCCGGGGCGGATTATCAGTTGGGCGATCGCTACACGTTCGGGGCGGTGGGCACCTATAACGAAAAGGCCGGGCAGTTCCAGAGCGCGACGTTCCGCATTGGTCGGGAAATGCCCCATGTCGTGCTCACCGCGCGCCTGACCTACAACGATATTACCGGCGACACGTCCCTGGGCTTCGGCTTCGAGCCCACGGGCATCGATCCGGCGCGGGAGCGTGTGCGTCGGCTGGGCGCTTCGGCGCTGGGGTACTAACGGCGTCCTGCAGGGGCGTGCGTTCGAAGGGGAGGACTTGCGATGCTCGATCAGCTGCCAAGGATGCTGGTGCTGGCAACGCTCTCGATCGGAATGGCGCTGGCCACCGGCTGCGCGAGCAAGCCCAAGGTTCTGCCCCATCACACATTCTGGTCGGACCTTCAGGCTTTGTGCGGCAAGGCGTACCCGGGCCGGGTCATCGAGGACACGACCGACAGCCCGACCTTCCGGGGCAGTTCGCTGCTGCTGGGATTCACCGGGTGCACCGACGATTCGGTCACGATGCCGCTGCATGTCGATGGCCGCCCCTGGGCCACGCTCGTGATCACGCGCGATGGCGAGGAACTCACCCTCAAGCACCTGCACGAATCGGACCATGCGGGCAAGGATACGCCCAGCGGCTACGGCGGCTCGACACGCGGCACGGGCACCGAGAACACCCAGGATTTCTACGCCGACGAGTTCACCATCACGCTCAACGAGGACGCCAGGGACACGGTTTGGACCATCGAGCTCCGCGCGGGGTCGATTCTGCAGTACGCCGTGCGTCGAGAGGGATCGGACCGCCGATTCCGCGCCGCCTTCGACCTGACCCGTGCGCGCCCGGCCCCCACTGTGATGCCGCGCGGCTAGGGCTCATAACACACGCGATGGTCGCCACGCACGCACCGTGACCGGTTCGGCCAGATGCAGCACGGCCGTGTCGGCAGGGGTCTGGATACCCAGCGGCCGGGCCATGCTGTTGTGCTCCACCTCGCACCACGCCGGCGCGAGCATCCACGGGTCGTGGTCGATCTCGCCCACCCAGAGCCTCTTGGGTTCCCGGGGCGGCAGATCGCTGGCAAAGAGGCGATACCGGTCGGTGAGGAAGGCCTCGAGCGACCCGGGCTGGCTTTGCTGCGGCGTACCGGTGGCGTTGTAAGTGCATCGCAGCGTAGCTGGCTCCCCTCGCCGATCGGAGCGTTCGCTGGCGTACTCGATGCGGCCGTCATGCTCTTCGAGAGACATGCGGGCGTTAAAGTACGCCAGGCGAAAAGTGGACCGCGCGACCTCGACGGGCCGCCGGCCGGGCGCGGCGCGGCTGGAGAACCACACGCCCCGCCGAACCCCGGGGGTCTCCAAAGTGCGGCCCTTGAGCTCGTGGGAC
>JBITAF010000065.1:0-6026 GCA_044440025.1 Phycisphaerales bacterium JB060
TGACAACGGCGACAGCATGACCGCCGACGCGGGCGCCGAGGTCGTTGGTACCTTCGACTCCACCTCCGGCGATGGCGCCATCATCGTCGCCAACGGCGATGCCACCCTCTTCAACGGCTTCGACTACGACTCCATGACCGACGGCGAGATCCGCGACCTGCTGGCCGCCCAGCTCGGCTGGCTCGGCACCGGTGGCGGCGACTGCTACGCCGACTTCGACGGCGACGGCAGCCTGACCCTCTTCGACTTCCTGGCCTTCCAGAACGCCTTCGACAGCGGCGACCTGGCGGCCGACTGCGATGAGGACGGCATCCTCACGCTCTTCGACTTCCTCTGCTTCCAGAACGCCTTCGACGCCGGCTGCGAGTAAGCCAGCCCCGTCCGTTCTAGGAACCTTCTGAGCCAACGCGAGGCCCCGGAGCAATCCGGGGCCTCGTTTTTTTTTTGCACGGCAGACTCAAACCAACCCCGCAACCTGCCGGTAACGTCTCATATGAGTATGACATAGTCCAAGTTGGGAGGCAAGAGAATGCAACGAAGACTCATGTGTACGGCATCTGTCATTGTGTTGGCCGTGGCCGGAACCGCTCGGGCCCAGGGTCAAGACGTCCTTCTCTTTCAAGCTGATAACGATGGCCACTTGGCCTTCGCACTGGATCGGGCCGGCATCCCTGTTGATACGGCTTTGGCCAGCGACTTTCAGGGGCTCACGACCGAGTTAGCCAATCCCGATGTCGGGCATGCGTTCATCAGCAATCCGTGCTGCTTCTTCGATTCCGGCACTCCGGCTGCTCTTGCCGACTTCATCGCCCGAGGCAATAAGGCACACCTGAGCTACTGGGAGCTCGATGCCGACCCGGTGCTGCAAGATATCTTCAACATCCGCTCGGCGTTCGACTTCTTCGTCCCCCAGGAGGTCCACGACAATGCTGGCCATCCCTCGTGGGCAGATGCGGAGTCCCCTGTGCGACCTCTGCCGCGAAGCCCCTGGGGCGACAACGGTGACTTCCTCACGGTGACCACGGATGCCCAGATCGTCAGCACGTTCGCAAGCACAACCGGCGAGGGCGCGACCGCGGTTGCAAACGACGGCTCCACGCTCCTCAACGGCTTCGACTACGACTCCATGGAGGACGACCGCATCCAGGCGCTGCTGGCCGCGCAGGCCAACTGGCTGATCGGTTCTTTGGGTCCGATCTGCTATCCCGACTTCGACGAAGATGGACAGCTGTCCATCTTTGATTTCCTGGCCTTCCAGAGCGCATTCGATTCCGGTGATCCTGCCGCGGATTGCGATGAGGATGGCGAACTCACACTGTTCGACTTCTTCTGTTTCCAGAACCTGTTTGCCGCAGGCTGCGGGTGAGTCTGTACCAAGTACCGGAGACGATCGAATGGCGCGCATCGGGTTTATCAGAAGTATCGGACTCGCGGGCGCGATTGGTGCCGGCGCGGTAGCGCACGCCCAGGTCGGCGACATGCTCATCTTCTCCGCGGGCGATGAACGCTTCCGCCACGAGGTCACGGCCGCCGACAATCTCGGCCGGCCATACACCCACATCGTCGACGACCTGCCGGCCCTCAACGCGGCCCTGCGCGCCGAGACATACGAGCTCGCGGTCATCCACAATCCATCCGCCACGTTTCAGACCGAGACCATCGACGCGCTGATCGACTTCGTCGACGATCTCCGCCGCGTCCACATCTCCTACTGGAACCTCGACGCGGAGCCCGCGCTCCAATCCCTGCTCGGCATCACGTCGGCCACCGACTTCTTCACGCCCCGCCCGGTCTTCAACAGCATCGACCATCCATCCTGGGGCGACGTTTCCAGCCCCGTCAACCCCGCGCCCGAGCCCAGCCCCTGGAGCGACAACGGGGATGAGCTCATCCCTGACGGAGTTGCATCCATCGCCGCGTTCGATTCTGATGCCGGCCCGACAGCCTCGGTCACCGCCAACGACAACCGCACCCTGGCCAACGGCTTCGACTACGACTCGATGGACCCCGCCGGCATCATCGCGCTGCTCGAAGCCCAGATCGATTGGGTCGAGGACGCCCCGCCGCCACCGCCCACCGGCATCCCGCCGCTGCTGTTCGAGGCCGACAAGGATCGCCACCTCGCCGCCGCCCTCGACGAGGCGGACATCCGCCCCGAATACGCGATCATGGACGACTTCCGCCGCCTGAAGATCCGCCTGCAATACTACTTCGTCGATCCCATCTTTATCAGCAACCCGTGTTGCCTGTTCGATCCCGAGATCGTCGACATCCTCGCGAGACTGATCCCGGTTGGCTTCCACGTGCACTTGTCCTACTGGGCCATGGACTCCGACCCGGTCCTGCAAGACCTCTTCGGCATCGCCGGGGCGATCGACTTCACGGCGCCCCGGCCGGTCTTCAATAATAATCATCACATCACGTGGTCGGGCGTGCCCAGCCCCATCGTGCCCGCGGCCGAACCCACCCCGTGGCTGGACAACGGCGACGAGTTGGTTCCGGCAGCAGGGGCCGTCGTCATCGGTACATTCGACAGCACGGCCGGCCCGGGCGCGATCGTGATCGCCAACGAAGACCGCGGCGAGTATGGCACAATCTTCAACGGATTCGATTACGACTCGATGGACGATGCCGGCATCCGTGCGCTGCTCGCCAGACAAGCCGAGTGGCTAAGCGGCGGCACCTTGGAATGCATCGCAGACTTCGATCGAGATGGCAGCCTGACCATCTTCGATTTCCTCGCATTCCAGAACGCGTTCGACCTCGGCGATCTCGCCGCCGATTGCGACGGTGATAGCGTGCTCACCCTGTTCGACTTCTTATGCTTCCAGAACGCATTCGACGCCGGCTGTCCCTGAAGGTCAGCCGTCCCAGCGCCGCACCACCACCGAGTCGTTCTGCCCCCCGAACCCGAAGCTGTTCGACAGACACACGCCCACGCCGTCCGCTTCACGCAGGTCGCGAGCTTCATTGGGTACGTAGTCCAGATCGCACGCCTCATCCACTTCCGCATAGTTGATCGTCGGCGGCAGCCACCCCGTCTGCATTGAGCGGATGCATGCGATCAGTTCCACCGCGCCAGCCGCCTGGATCAAGTGCCCCAGCATGCTCTTTACGCTGCTCACCGGCACGCGCGGCGCACGCTCGCCGAACAGTCGCTTCAACGCCCGGGTCTCGATGCCGTCGTTCTCGCGCGTGCCCGTACCATGGGCCGAAACGTAATGCACCCCGGGGCGCCCGTCCGGCTCATCGGCGTTGGGGTCGATGCCCGCCTGCTCCAGCGCCCGTGCCATTGCCCGCCACGCCCCCTCCCCCTCCGGATCGATGTCCGTGATGCGGTACGCGTCGGCCGACGAGCCATACCCCGCCACCTCGGCCAGCGGCGTCGCCCCCCGGGCCCGCGCATGCTCCAGATCCTCGAGCACCAGCATCCCCGCCCCCTCACCCATCACGAACCCCTCCCGCGTCCGATCAAACGGCCGGGATGCGTGCGTCGGGTCCTCATTGCGTGTGCTCATCGCCGTCAGCCGGATGAACCCTGTCATGCCCAGCGGGTGCACCATCGAGTGGCACCCGCCGCTCACCATCACCTCGGCATCGCCACGCGCGATTATCTCGGCAGCTTCGCCGATCGCCTGCGTGCTGGCCGCACACGCCGTCATGCAGTTCATCGATGGCCCGCAGAGCCCGAGCAGCCCCGCCAGGTGGGCCAGTGCCATCTGCGGCTCCTGCTCGACCTCCCGCATGCGGTCGAGTTGGACCGCCCCCTCGGCCCAACGGGCGCCATCGAGTGATCGCGTATCCGGATCCCAGGCGCCGATGCACATACGTCCGAAAACCGCGCTGTCCGGGCTGCTCTCACCTGCCCCCAGATACAGCCCCGCCCGCTCACGGTCCACCCCAGCGTCCGCGAGGCCAGCCTGTCGCCAGGCCGACAGACCCGCCGCCAACGCAAAGGCCGTCCCCCGGCCGGCGGTCGCGTGGCGGGGTGCCGCCGCCCCGAGGTGCTGGGCCAGATCAAACCCCCGCACCTCCGAAGCAAAGTTCGTCGCGAACGTTCCCGCGTCAAAGCCCTCGATGGGCGCCGCCGCACTCCGGCCCTCCATCATCGCGGCCCAGGCCCTCTCCAAGCCGGTCCCCAGCGGGGTCACCCAGCCCATCCCGGTCACAACCACACGTCGCTGTCCCCGCATGCCGCACCCTCCATACTGCCGCAAATCCACCAGCCAACGGCCCATCCAGAACACCCTAGCCCCTCATCCGGGCACCCGAGAGACCCGCTCAGGGGCGGGCCGTGCCTCGCGCCCAACGGCCCGGCGGCACCTGTGCATGGCCAGAATGAGCAAAACTACCACATCAATTAAAAAAACTATCAGTTCAGACCAAAATACTCTTGACAAAGACGTTCGTTTGTGGCAAAACTATTAGATAGGAGTAGAAACGACTCGATCGTGGGGAGCTGGGGGTAACGTTTCAAGCCAATCGGCCGGCACACCCGTCGACAGTGGCACCGCCCAGCAGCGTTCGAATCGTTGTTAGAGAATGCAACGCTTGCGGAACGACATTAGGTCTTCCGCCAGTGGTGTTGTTGTGTGCTGGCAAAGCCCAGAACGTCAAGAGAAAAACGGGAGAGGCGATCCGAGAGTGCTCAAGATTCCCGAAGAAAACGTAGCTTGCTGACCCCGGCGGCCCTCGGAGGGACGCTGGTAGTTTGTGTTTCGAGATTCGATGAAGCGGCTGGTGCTGTGCCAGCCGTGAGAGATGTAGCACCTGATATGGGGGCTTGAAGAGATGAATACCCAGAAGGTTTTGGCCGCCGCCGCGATCCTCGCGGCCGCCGGCACCACGTTCGCCCAGGTTACCCCTGGTTCGTTTACGCCCGACGCCGTCGATGACATGGAGAGCTACCCAGGCGGCCGCACCGACATCACCAGTCTCTTCGGCGGCGACGTCGCAGTTGGTGGCGCCCTGCGCTTCACGTCGATCGACTTCGGTGACTGGCAGGACTTCCGCACGCCCGGCGGTCCCATCCAGCCCACCAGTGGCAACCGCTTCGGCACCATCTTCGGCTTCGGCTCGGTGAGCTTCGACTTCACCGATATCGGAGGCGTCACCGCCTTTGGCTTCTCGGCCAGCGCCGCCGGCGTGGGTGTCGACACCATCACGTTCTTCGACCTGGACGGCAACCAGATCGGCCAGTTCAGCGACGCCGACGGCTACGGCCCCGGCGACGGAACCATGATCGATCTCGCGTGGACCTCCGATGTCGCCATCGGTTCGGTCACCGTCGACGGGCCCGAGACCGCCTTCGACGACATCGCCTACGCCCAGGGCGATCTGCCCGCGCAGATCCTCGTCTACTCCGAGGGGCGCGATCCGCTCCAGTACGAGCGCGTCGCCGCCGAGAACCTCGGCCTGAACTTTGACCACATCGTTCGCGACACCACCGCGCTGAACAACGCCCTGACCAGTGGTCAGTACCGCTACGCCATCATCCACCAGCCCGCGAACAACTTCGCAGCCGGCTTCGAGGCCGCCCTCGACAGCTTCGTGGCCGATGGCAACCGCGTCCACTTCTCCTTCTGGAACCTGGACGCCAGCCCGGCCCTCCAGGCCACGCTGGGTGTCGACTCGGCTGTCGACTTCTTTACCCCGCGTCCGGTCTTCAACAACGCCAGCCACCCCTCGTGGGGCGGCGCCGCCAGCCCGGTGATGGTCGGTGTCGATGCCGGCTGGAACGACAACGGTGACAGCCTGACCGGTGACGAGGTCGTCTCGACCTTCGACAGCACCTCGGGCGATGGCGCCACCGTCGTCAGCAACGACAACCGCACCCTGGCCAACGGCTTCGAGTACGACTCAATGGACGCCACCGGCGTCACCAACCTGCTCGAGGCGCAGATCGCCTGGGTCCGCACCAGCGCGCCCCCGCCCCCGCCTCCGGGCAGCCAGGTCATCCAGTTCCAGTCGGGTAACGACGGCCACCTGGCCGCCGCCGTCAGCACCGCCGGCATCACCCCGGACCT
>JBITAF010000066.1:0-45740 GCA_044440025.1 Phycisphaerales bacterium JB060
GGCTCTCGCGCGCGGCCTCGGCCTCGTCGGCGGCCTTCTGCTTGGCGCGGTGGTAGAAGTACTCCACCAATGTGGTGCCGTGGTGCGCCTCGATGTAATGGTGCAGCGTGCGCGGCAGACCGAACTCGCGCGCCAGCTCGAGCCCGTCCTTCACGTGGCCCACGATCACCAGCAGGCTCATGGCCGGGCTGAGCTTGTCGTGCTTGTTGGGCCCGCCCGCCTGGTTCTCGACAAAGTACTCAGGCTTGTTCATCTTGCCCACGTCGTGGTAGAGCGCGCCCACGTACGTCTGCAACGCGTCGGCCCCGATGGCGTCGGCCGCGGCCTCGGCGATCGACGCCACGTTCATCGAGTGGTTGTACGTGCCCGGCGCCCGGCGTTGCAGCTCCTTCAGTAGGGGGTGCTTGGGGTCGCGAAGCTCGATGAGCTTCATGCCCGTGGTGATATCGAACGCCTTCTCGACGCTGGGCAGGATGAACAGCACTAGCCCCGCGATGGCCAGCCCCCCACTGGCGGCAAAGCCCATGTCCCACGACAGCTCGAGCAGCCCCCGGCCAGACAGCGGCCGGCCGAGCAGGCCGCCACCCAGCGTGGCGGCGGTGAGCGCCAGCGCCGTGGCCAGCCCCGCGCGCACGAAAGCACGCCGGTCCCGGATCTCGCTGAGCTGCCACGCCGCCGTCACTGCGCCGGCAAGGGAGATGAGCACGAACCAGGACGGCCGCCCCAGCGCCGCCGTCACCAGCACGGCGTGCCCGGCCGAGATCGCCAGCGCGATCCGCGCGTCGTACGCGATGGCCAGCAGCATCGCCAGCAGCAGCGTGGGCGCCACTGCCAGCAGCATCAACAGCCGCGGCTCCAGCGCCGTGGGCCAGATCGCCAGCGCGAAGCATGCCACGAATAGCCCCGCAATGCCCACCATCCGCTCGGGATTGCGAGTCACACGCGGGCAGTACCACGCCAGGTACATGGTCAGCCCCAGCACCACCAGCACGCATACCGCCGCCGAGCCAAACAACCGCGAGCCCAACGAGAACACCCCCCGGGCTCGGGCCACCGCGTCGCGCTCGCTGCGTAGCAGGCCCATCGTCTCAAGGCCCACCGGCTCGCCACGCCGAACGATGACCTGGCCGGCCTGCACCTCGACGAACGCCTCGGCGACGCCCTCGACGGCCTGGGCCTGGCGTTCGGCGGACCTCGCCTCGTCGGTGCGGTATGTCGGTTCGGTCTGATTGGCCAGCCGCCCGACCACGAGCGATCGCAGCGCCGCATCGCTGAGTTGTGCCTCGGCGGCTAGCCGTTCGGCCGCCTCACGCCGCGCCTCGGCGCTGCCCGCGTTCACCAGTGATGCCGCACTCGTGTGAATCGTCGATCCCGACGTATCGTTGTGCAACCAGATCACGGCCGTTTCGCCGGCCTCGCTTCCACCAAGCTGGGCGGATCGCTGCCGCTCGGTCTGCCACGTGTTCTGATCGACAAAGGGCCGACGCTCCATGGCCGATCGGAGCCTGTCCATCGCCTCGGTCCAACGCGGCGCGACCGTGTTGTCGGACACCAACGCCCGCACGGCCGACAGCTCCTCGGCGTCCAGATCGAACCGCGCACGGATCTCTGGCGCCACCTCTTCGAGCGAGTCGGCGTCTTGCAGCGTCAGCGGGAGCTGTGCTAGCCCCTCCACCGTACTGCGAAGCTCTGACCGGGGCACGAAGATGCGCGCGGCCCGGTCACGTGCCAACGTGCGCTGCTCGTCGGTCCGTGCTGGGTCGGGCATGCTGAACGGCTCGCGGGCGACGACCGTCTCGTCGGCCAGACGCCCCATCGCAAGCAGCGGCTGTCCGCTGGCCCACCAGGTCAGCACTGTCAGCAGACCGGCCGCGGCCGACGCGATGATCACTGCGTACCCAGTCTTCGGATTTGTCAGCAGCCGCTTGAACTTCTCCATGGGCGTGGCCCGCTCACGCCGCAGCGTGACCCGCCGGCCGCTGCTCTTGGTCTTCTGCCAGGGCCATCGCATCAGGCGTCTCCTTCGGTCATCACGGGCGCCGTGGGCTTCTCGTTCTCTTCGCCGTAGGCATCGATAATCCGCTGCACCAGCGCGTGGCGCACCACGTCCTCGCGCGTCAAACTCGCAAAAGCCACGCCTCGCACGCGCCGCAGCCGCCGCGCCGCGTCGATGAGACCGCTGCCCGCCGGCTCGTCGATGTCGATCTGTGTCGGGTCGCCGGTCACGATCATGCGCGAGCCCTCGCCCATGCGCGTCAGGAACATCTGCATCTGCCCGATGGTGCTGTTCTGAGCCTCGTCCAGCAGGATGGCCGCCTGGTTAAGCGTCCGACCGCGCATGAACGCCAGCGGCGCGATCTCGATCACGCCGCTCTCCAGGAACCGTTCCATCGTGCCAATGTCCATCATGTCATAGAGCGCGTCGAGCAGCGGCCGAAGATACGGATGCACCTTCGCTTGCATATCCCCAGGCAAGAACCCCAGACGTTCGCCCGCCTCCACCGCCGGACGAACCAGCACGAGCTTCCGCACGCGGTCCGTCCGCAGAAGGTGCACCGCCGCCGCGACGGCCAGGTAGGTCTTGCCGGTGCCCGCTGGCCCCATGCCGAAGACCAACTCGTGCGTACGGATCGCCTCGAGGTAGTGCTCCTGCCCCGGCGTGCGGGCTCGGATCTGCCGCCCACCGCTATACACCGCCAGCGGGCCCTCCCAGGCCTCTCCCTCCCGCATCGGGACCCGGCCCGCGTGCCGGGCCTGCGGCGAGATCCCCGGTGTCGTCGAGACGTCCGGGTAGTTCGAGTCGCCGGGGCTCATCAGTCCCCCCGAGGCCGCCTCGGCCAGCATCTGTAACACGTCGGACGTCGAGGCCCGCCCCCCGCGACGCAGGATTGCCCGGAGGAATCGCTCGGCCGCCCGCACGCCCTCCTCCTGGCCGCTGATGCGCACGACACCCCCGCGGGGAGTCACCGACACGCCCAGCCCCTCGCGCAGGAGGCGTACATTGCGGTCATGGACCCCCAACACCCGAACAGGATCGGGCCCGATGGGAAACTCGATGGTCAGTTCCAAACGCCGGTCTCCGGGCCGTGTGCCACCAGCGGCCCCCTTGGTCAGTTTCGTCACGCGGCCAATCCTACCTGAGCCCCAATCACCCGGCGGAGTGCTATGCGAACACAATCCTATCTACTCGTGCTCCCCCTGGCGGCTCTGGCCGCCGGATGCGCGGTCTCGCCCGGCTACGAGATCGTTCCCACCGATGGCCCGGGGGTTCTCGGACCCGTGCCCGGAGATCGCGACGACATCCCCCGCGCTCTGCTTGTCGGGCTTGAGTCGGCCGAGGCCGCGATGCTCCAAGGACGCTGGCAGGGTGACACCTACGACGCATCCTTCTTAATAGTCGAGAGCCGGGAGGGCGCCGCCACCGCCATCGACCACGGCGATGGCACCTTTACCCTGCGGGCGTTTATCGAGCCGCACGGCGATCGGATCGCCCAGCAGGAGCTTCTGGAGGCCTGGGCCCATCGGCTGGGGCAGCTCCACGGCGTGGAGTGGGCGCCGCGCTAAGGCTCAGGCGGCGTCGCCCGACCGATCGCGTCCGGGGTCCGGGGGTACGGCATCGCTCAACTCCACCGTCATCGTCGTGCCCCGCTGCCACACGCTCTTGACCCGAATCGATCCACCCAGCGTACGAACGGCGTGCTTGACGATCGCCAGCCCCAGCCCGGTGCCCCGCGCCACGCGGCTGCCATCGCGCGAGGTGTCGACCTGGTAGAAACGCTCGAAGATGCGCTGCTGCATGTGCAGCGGGATCCCCACGCCGTGGTCGATCACCTCGAACACGCACACTCGGGGCCCATCGGGCCTTTCACCGGGCTCGACGCTGCCCCGCACGAGCACCTCGTCGCCCGGCCGGCTGAACTTAATGGCGTTCTCGATAAGATTGCGCAAGATCATGGTAAAGAGATTGCGGTCGGTGCGCATCCGCTCGAGCTGGGGATCGAGCTCGAACCGCAGCGAAACCCCCACCCGCTCGCACATGCTCTCGAAGCTCTGGCCCAGCACGCGCGACAACTCGCTGGCGGGCACCAGCGACAATCGCACCGAGCCGTCCAACGCTTCAAGCCGCGACAGGTCCAGCAGATCGCGGATCAGGTCTTCCAGCCGCGTGACGTTCTCGTCGAGCATCGAGAGAAGCCGCTCGCGCATCCGGTCGTCACGGCTGGCAGGGCCCAGCAGCGTGTCGACGGCCCCGCGCAGCGCCGCGATTGGCGTGCGAAGCTCGTGCGAGGCATTGGCCGCGAAGTCCGTGCGGATCTCCAGCGCCCGTGACAGCTCGCTCACATCCCGCAGCGCCAGCAGCACGCCACGCTCGCCCTCGGTCCCCGCCAGCGGGATCGCGGACATATCCATGACGCGAGAGCCTTGCCCCCCCGCGAACGTCACCCGCCGCCGGCACGCCTCCCCGCGGGCCGCACGGGCGTGCATCGACAACGCCTCGGCGTTGGTGAACACCTCCTCGATCGGCCGGCCCAGCACGTCGGCGCTGGCCATCTCCATCCAGTGGCCCGCCGCGTCATTCACCAGCACCACCGACTGGTTGCCATCGCACACCAGTAGCGGCTCGTCGATCGACTCGATGACCCTCGACAACTCGGTGTAGGCGCCCTCGAACGACGCGAGCGATTCTTCGGCCCGGGCCGCGCGGCCGCCCAGTTCCTTGATCGCCCGCAACGAAGCGTGCGCGCCCCGCCAACCACACGCCGAGGCGCCAAGCAGTGTCATGCCGATCGCCCAAGGCGCCACGCGTGCGAGCACGAGCACCAACGTCACCCCCGCAAGCACGCCGGCGAGCACGAACCAGCGTTGGCCGGGGTGTTCTCTCAATGCAGGCACCGCTCCCGATCCCTCATGCCGGCGTCAACTCGTGTACGGCGCGGTAACCAACGCCACGAACCGTCTTGATATGACGGCCCCATTGCCCCATCTTGCGACGGATGCTCGTCATGTGGACGTCGATGGTTCGCTCGGTCACCGTCACGCCCGGGCCCATCGCGTGGTTCATCAGCTTCGTGCGGGTCAGCACCTTTCCATCGGCCTCGATCAATGCCGACAGCAGCCGGAACTCGGTGAGCGTGAACGGGATCGTCTCTCCGTCCAGCGTCGCCTCGTGCGTCTCCAGATCCAGCGAGACACCACCCAGTTGCAGCACGTGCTCGCTCACCCGCCCTCCGGCGCGGCTGCGGCGGAACACCGCCTCGATGCGGGCCAGCAGCACCTTCATCGAGAATGGCTTGGTCACGTAATCGTCGGCCCCCACGGTCAGGCCAACGACCTGATCGACCTCGTCGGCCTTGGCGGTCAGCATGATGATGGGCACATGACTCAGGCCCTTGTCGGCCCGGATCTGGCGGGCGACCTCCGTCCCCGAGAGCTCGGGCAGCATCAGGTCCAGCAGCACCAGGTCCGGCGTCAGCGCCCGGGCTTTGGCAACGGCCTGGGGCCCGTTGCGGGCGACCTCTGTCCGATAACCACTCTCCCGCAGGTTGTAATCCAGCAGATCAGACAGATCACGCTCGTCCTCGACGATCAAAATCAGCTTCTCGGCGGCTTTCTGGCGGTGTGAGACCATGCCCTCATCCTCGTTTCCCGCCCGCTTGGCCCGGGCTTGGGCCCTGTCGGGGGTTGGATTGTTGGGCGTCATGGGGCTCCTCCCGGGCTCGATACACACGACTTTAACATATCTTCGCATTCGAGAGAAGATTGTGGTGCTGATAGACGCATCACGCCGAAAAACTGATCGGACGTGTAGTTGGCAAGGGCTAAGTTGCTTGCTACCATTCCGGCTTCTCGCCCGGTGACGGGTCGAGGCCACGCGGATCCGGGCCGTTCAAAGCGACCCCCGCAGCGATTCATCGGCTTGCTCACGCCTCGCCATCTGGCCGGGCGTCGCCCGCAAGCCCGATAAAGGGTTACCGCCGGCATCTTGGGGATGCCGGTTCTGGCCGGCGATATGGGCTCCGGATGAGCCAACGCCAGCCGTGTTTGGGGGCTCATGGGCGAGCCCGATGGGCCGATGGCTGGGTGGAACCCGACCAACGGCAACGACGTGCGGCCGGCCAATGCAACGTGCGGCCGGGCACGCTGGTGGATTCGGGCGGCCAGTCTTCCGCCCCATGATCTCGAAGAAGGAGTCTCGTACGATGAGTCACACGAAGGCCACAGTGCTGCTCGCGGGCCTTGCCATGGGCCTTGGTGGCACCGCGATCGCTCAGACCTCGAGCCTGGACGAAGCCCGCTCGTTCGCTGCGGAAACCCGTAGCGACGCCTCGCGCGCCACCCTCAGCCAGGGCGCCGCGACCGGTCCCCAGATCTTCGGCCGTCTGCAGTTCCAATACAACGTCACCATCATCGATGATGCCGGGCCCGGCGGCGAGGACTTCGCCAACGGCTTCCAGAACCGCCGCGCCCGCCTGGGCGCGAAGGGCGAGGTCGGGGATTTCGACTACTACGTCCAGGGTAACTTCGATACCGACGGCGGCACCTTTGAGCTGCTCGATTACCGCATCGGCGTGCCCGTCCCCGGCATGGAGGACGACGCCAAGTTCGTCTTCGGTCAGTTCAAGTCCCCCTTCCTCTACGAGGAGCTCGTCTCGTCGGGCAGCCAGCTGGCCGTCGACCGCTCGTTCGTGAACAGCTTCTTCAGCCAGGGCCGCAGCCAGGGCATCTCGTTTGTCTACGCCGGCAACGAGGGCGACGACTACAAGGTCGAGGTCAACTTCTCCGACGGCTTCAACAGCGCCAACACCCGCTTCGACAACCCCAACGAGGCCGATTTCGCCATCGGCGGCCGTTTTGACTACAAGGTCAGCGGTGCCTGGAGCGACTTCAAGGACTTCACCTCCGCCCCCGGCCAGGAGCAGGCGCTCCGCTTCGGTGGCGCCATCTTCTACCAGAGCGGTGACGGCACCTACGCCACCGGCGGCGCCACCAACGAGCTCGACCTCCTGAGCATCACCGCCGACGGCCAGTGGGAGTCCAACGGCGTCAGCGTCTACGGCGCCTTCATCCTCCAGGATCGCGACACCATGGGCTTCGATTCCACCGACATGGGCTTCATCGCTCAGGCCGGCTACCGCCTGGACGAGAACCAGGAGATCTTCGGTCGCTTCGATTACCTCATCGCCGATGTCGATGGCGTCGAGGACTTCGCCTCGCTGACCTTCGGCTACAACTACTACGTCTACGGTGACCAGAGTGCCAAGTTTACCGTCGACGCGTTCTTCATCTTCGAGACCGTCAACGACACCTACTTCGTCGGCGGCAGCCCCAGCCAGGGCCTCCTGCCCGACGCGGGTGACCCCCAGGCCGGCCTCCGCGGCCAGTTCCAGCTCAGCTTCTGATACTCAGAAGAAAACTGGTCTGATCTGAATCAAGAACGGGCGGCCCTTGCGGGTCGCCCGTTTTCTTATGTACAGCTCCGATCGGTCGGCCAGCGATCTGGGATCGAAGGCCACGCGGATCGCGATCACATCCGATTGAGCGTCGGCAACCCCAGCACGCCCAGACCGTCCTCAAGCACCCGCGCCGTCAGGTCGCACAGCCACAGCCGGCTGTCGCGCGTGGCCTCGTCATCGGCCCCCAGTACCTTGCACGACTGGTAGAACCCGCTGAAGCGGTTGGCGATCTCGAGCATGTGCTGGCACAGACGGTGTGGTTCGAGATGCTCCCCCACCGCCCGTACGACCGACGGGTACCGCAGCAGCGCCATCGCCAGTTGCTTCTCGGCCTCGTGCTCGATGCGCACGGTCGCGTCCTTCCAGCCCTCGCCCACGCCGCGAGACTCGGCCTCGCGGAACATGCTGCGGATGCGCACCAGCGCATAGAGCAGGTAAGGCCCGGTATCGCCCTCGAACGCCAGGATGCGGTCGAAGTCGAACACGTAATCGCGCACGCGATCGTTCGACAGGTCGGCAAACTTGAGCGCCGCCATCGCCACGACCTCGCCGGTCTTTGCACGCTCATCGGGGTCGAGCGCCTCGTTCCGCTCGGCCACCACGCGCTCGGCCCGCTCGTGCGCCTCGTCAAGCAAGTCCTGCAGCTTCACGCTCTCGCCAGACCGTGTCTTGAAGGGCTTGCCATCGGTACCCAGGATCGTGCCAAACGCGGCGTGCTCGAGCGAAGCCTCCACGCCATCGGGCGTCGTGGCATACCCGGCCTTGTGGGCCGCGGCGAACACCTGGCGGAAGTGCATCGCCTGGCGAACGTCCACGCAATAGATCACGCGGCTTGCGGCAAACTCCTGCACGCGCCGACGGATCGCGGCCACGTCGGTCGTGGCGTACAAGAACCCGCCGTCGCCCTTGCGCACCAGCGCGGGTGGGTCCTTGCCCTCGCCGCGGATAACCAGCGCTCCGTCGTCTTCCTCGGCGACGCCGCGCTTCACCAGATCCTCGACCATCGGCGCTAACTCATCGCGATAACTCGACTCGCCCGCGCTCGCCTCCAGCGTGATCCGCGTGTGCATCCGCCGGCACGCGTCCATGCACGCGCCCATCGTCACGTCACTGATGCGCTGCCAGAGGTCGACGGCCCATTGCTCGCCGCCTTGGAGCGCCACCAGCGTCGCCTTCGCGCGGGCCATCACCTCGTCCGCGTCGGCCACCTCGGCCTCGAGCTCTGCCATCGCCTTGGGCCCAAGGTCCCACTTCTTCGCTAGCCGCAAGCCCGTGCGCCCCGCGTCGGTGCGCTTCTTCATGGCCTTGTAGATCGCGTCCAGGTCGTCCAGCGTGACGGCGTCCAGGTCGAGCCGGCCGGCCTGGCTCTCGCGGTGCAGCTCGTCGACCACCATCGCGATGGGCAGGCCCCAATCGCCCACGTGGTTCTGGCGGATCACCTCGTGCCCCAGCCGCTCGAACGTCCGCGCGATCGCATCGCCGATCACGATCGCCCGGATGTGCCCCACATGCATCTGCTTGGCCAGGTTCACGCCGCATAAGTCGACCACGATCTTCTGCGGCGTGGCGACCGGCGGCAGGCCCAGGTCCTTGCCGGCCATCTCGCCAAGCAGCCCCGCCAGGGCCGGCCCGCGTAGCGTGATGTTAATGAACCCCGGCCCGGCGATTGAAGACTCGCTCAGCCGCTCGGCAATATCCGCCACGTCGACCGCCTCGACGATGGCGCCAGCAACCTCCCGCGGGTTCTGCTTGACCATCTTCCCCAGCGCCATCGCCGCGTTGCATTGAAAGTCACCCATCGTCGCCTTCTTGCTGGGCGCAATCAATGGGTCGGCCCGGCCGGCAACCTCGGGGAACGCGCGGTCGATCCCCGCCCGGAACCGATCGTTCAAGATCGCCACGGGGTCAAGCTGCGTCTCACTTGGGCTCTGGGTCTGGTTCATCGGCCCATCGTACGGGCCCTACCGCTCGCGCGCCCACGCCTCGAGCCGGCCGCGAAGCTCGGCCGCGTACCGAAGCGTCGAGGTCGACGCCATCAGCACCTCCTCGTCGCGGAGCACCGCCACTCGGCCGGCCTCGATCGCCGGCACCGGCAGCTCGGCCAGCGGCCCCAGCAGCGTCCGCCAGTCTTCGGCCTTCCCCGGCGCCAGCAGCACGATCGCGTCGGGTCCGATCTCCAGCACGTCCTCGGCGTCCAGCGGCATATAAGGTCGGCCGGCATCGAGTACCGGGGTCCCGCCGACCCGCACCAGGACCTCATGATGCACCGACCCCGGCCCCAGCACCGCCGCCGGCGTGCCGGGCATGAGCAACAGCACCCGCCCCGCGTCCGCGAACGCCTCGTCATGCTCGAGCGCAGCCTCGAACAACGCTCCGGGGGGCTGGCCTGCATCGACCTCGCCCGACACCAAACCATGCACGTCATTTGCCAGATCGATCAACTGCTCCAGGCTCGTCAGCTCGAATGCGCGAACCTCAAAGCCTACGTCGCCGGCCATTTCGGTCAGCCCCGCCGGCACGGTCGATGCGCCCGACTCGTAGTACACGTGCGTCGCGCCAACCGCCGACAGCCGCTCCAGGTCGATGCCCGCCGCGTCCCCCACCACCGGCAGCGCCGGATCGAGCGCCACGTCGTAGCCCGATCGCCCAACGGCAAGGTCTTGCGCGCCAAAGTCCCGAAGCATGATGCCCACCGCCGGGCTCGTGGTCGCGATGCGCACGCCCGCTTCGGGCGGCGCTTCGGGCGGCTCACCGCACGCAGCCAGCAGCAGCACGAGCCAGAGCGCGCGCCACCTCACGCCAGCACCGTCACGGCCGCGCGCACCTGCTCGTCCAGTTCTCGTAAAGCCCCATCCTCGTGCAAAGCAAAAGGCCAGGTGCGATCGAGCACTTGCTCCATGTCCTGCAACCGCTCATGCTCCTCCTCGGCCTCATCCCGTAGTTGTTCGAGGCGATCTCTGCCCTCGCGCCGGGCCTCGCTCAGCACCTCGCGCATCTCGGCGAAGAGCCGACGGCGCTCGAGCGAATGCCGCGGCGCGCTGGCCATGGCCTGTACCAGGCGATCACGCTCGTGCTGGCGGCCCTCCTGATCGAGCATCGCCGGATGGTGCCTCGCGTGATGGAATCGCCATGCCGCATCTGCGGCCCTTTCAGTATCGGGCAGCGGGCCATCACGCAATGGCATGCGCAGCGTGGCCGTGGCGACCACGCCGGGGGCCAGGTCGGCCGAGCCAGTCCAGTCCTGGAGCCAGCGCCGCGTCACCTCGTCGTATGCCTCGCCGCCGGTGCCCATGACCCACGCGTCGCACAGCAGCGTGCGCGCAAAGCCGGTCATCGCCAGCGCACGCGGCGCGATCCGGCCCGGCAGCTCACCATCGCTATGAACCGGCCGCCTGGGCTTCTCGGGGGTCAGCGCCCACAATGGCAGCTCCCATCGTGGCCCCATCTCCAGATCGCGCACGCCCGCCTCGGGCTGCGCCTGGGCCGCCGCGTTGTACGCCAGCACGCACCCGCGAGCCTCGCGCCGCATGCGCTCGCTCCACATGCCAAACGCCGCCCCACGCGACATCTCCGACGCCATCAGCACGCGATGCACCGAAACGCCCAGCACGTTCTGCACGAGGTCGAGCGCCGCCACCGTGTACTGCCGGGCGAGCGAGGCCTCACCTTGCCGAGCCCCGAGCGCCAAATGCATGCGCTCCAGACCAGCCCGCGCCGCAGCGTGTGGCCACTCCGTGCGCGCGTCACGCGGGACGCTCCCCGGCTCGATCGCCAGCCGCGAACCCGTTGGCGTGCCGGGCCTGACGAACGCCGACGCGTCGACAAGCCATTCGCGACGCTTCAACCGACCCTCGTGCGTCTGGGCCGGATAGGCGATCATCGTCGGCTCATTGGCGTCCTGGTCGGGCGTCAGCCATGCCAGCGCCGCGCCGTAATGCCTGGCCAGCGCCGCGGCGGCGCAGAACTTCGCCAGGATGCCCGCGTGCCACATCTCGGCCTGATGCCCCACCATCACGATGGGCCGGTCCGTCGGCAGTCCAAGCTCGGCCCGAGCCGCGGCCTTGGCCGCCGAGGGCGCACGCAACGCAGCCACTGACGCGCCCGCTTCGGCGCGTACCGAAACCGAATCCAGCAATCGATCCATCACGCCGGACATCGACGAGGCAGCCGATCGGCGCACCGCTCCAGCTCGCGCGTTAGTACCTCGCGGTAGTGCGCCAGCCGATGGTCATGATCGTCCAGCGGCCCGCCGAACGAACGCGTGGCGTCGTTGTAGATCAGGCGCACAGGGAGCTCACCGATGCGCAACCCCGCCGCCACAGCCTGCACCCAGAACTGCATCGGAAACGCGTACCCGTCAACGTCCAGGTTCAGCCGGTTCAGCGCCGACACGCGGTAGGCCTTGAAGCCGCAGAACGCGTCGGTCAGCTTCAGGCCAAGCCGGCCGTTCAGTTCTTCGGTGATCATCCCGTTGATGCGCCGCCGCTCCTCGGGCGGTGCGTCGTTCTCGGGGTGTACGTCCAAGTACCGCGACCCGCTGATAACGTCCAGGTCGTCTCGCTCGATGGCTTGCAGGAAGTCTGGAATGGACGCCGGCTCGTGCTGCTCGTCGCAGTCCATCGTAATAACCCAATCAAACTTGTCGACGGCCGCCCATCGGAACGCGTCCATCAGCGAGCGACCATACCCCCGATTATTCGCGTGGCGGATGACCTCCACAGGAAACTTCGCCAGCAGCGACGGTGTCGCGTCGGTCGACCCGTCGTCAAGCACCAGCACGTCGGGCAGGTATTGCGACACCCGGCCCAGCACGCGCTGCACGTACTGCTCTTCGTTGTAGACGGGAATGGCAAGCAGAGTCCGAGCCATGCGCGCTCCTGTCATTCGTCCGATCCCTCGCCAGCGGGCGACTCGCCCGAGGCCGGGTAATACGGATCCTGGTTCTCACGCTCACCCCGGGCCAGTGACGTGTACGCCTCGAAGCCAAAGGGCATGTCCCGGTTTGCCCCGCCCTGATTTTGCGAACGGTTCTGCCGGCCTGCTTGTTCGATCTTCCGCATCAGTTCCGGTGTCAGGGCGTGGAACGCCCGGATCTCATGCACGGGAACAGTGTACAACTCACCCGCGGGCGTGAGGATCTGAAAAATGCTGCACTCCACCGCCTGCGATACCGCACGGTCGGCATCGTCGCCGCTGATCCCGCACGCCAGCATCGGATGCACCTCGCCGATGGCGATCCGCTCCCCGCCGTGCGTCAGGATGGCCATCCGACCATCAAACAGCTCCGGCTCGGGCTCGACCGGCGTCACGCTGCTGACAAGCTGCCCGCCGCCGGGCAGGTCCACCGCCGGGGCCTGCTGCGTACGCCGGAACGCCTCGGCGGACAGCGTCGTCAGAATCTCGCGGCACATGTCGTGCCAGAAGGCCTCGCGCAGCGCCATCGCATGGCCGGCCGAGGCCAGCCCGGCCATCCCGTTGTGGCGGGACCCACCAATCCCGCTCCCGATGATGTTCCCGCTGCGCAGGCCACCGCCCGGGCTCTCTCCGTTGGCATCGCTCATAGAAGCCACAATAGCGGCCCGGGCCATCCGCCGGCCGACGGCCACGCCGAGACCTACGTACTAACCCTCGGACTCGGCCATCGCCTCCGCCCGCGTCTGCGCTAATCGACGCCGGATGTACTCGATCTCCCGACCCCAGGCACGCGCCGCGGTGTCCTCCACGCCGGGCAGGTCGGCCTGTACCGGCGCCGGCGTCCGCAGCACCTCGGGGTGTTCGGCCGCCAGCGCCTCGAAGGCCTTCAGCGCCGCCTCGCCACGCGATACCGTCTCCAGCGCCCCACGCGCCCGCGCACGCACCGCCCGGTCGTACGCCCCCCGTCCCAGCCCACGCTCGATCCGCTCGCGGAGTTGGTCTCGAGCCAAGGCCGACTCCGCCCGGGCCACCCGCATCAGCCGCCGCCCCTCGGCAATCTGGCTTTCCAGATCACTGCGAAGATTCACTCGCTCGGTCCGCATACCGCGGGAGGCGTCCTCACCAAGGGCCTCGCGCAGCACTTGGCGGGACGACCGCTCCACCCCGTCGACCATGTTCAACGCCGTCGCCACCCGGGCCGAGATCCGCCCACGCGTGCCCCCAGAGGCCAGCGGTTCCACGAGCGTCAGCAGCCCGGCCTCCTCGCCCGGCGGCACCGCGCCGGCCACCAACTCGCACTCGCCGGCAACCACCCGCGTGGCACGAACCGGTGCCGAAGGCCGCAGGAGCGCCTCGGCCAGCCGCGTGCTGGCCCCGCGACGCTCCAGCGCCACCCAGATCGAAGAATACCGTTCTCGGACCATACGGTCCCGATCCAGGCCCTCGGGCATCCACCGCGCGCACGCCGGCGGCCCCTCCCACGCCACGACCACCCCAGGGTCAACCCAGGCCGCCGTACCCAGCACGGCCAGCTCGAGCTGCTCGGGCCCGGCCAATCCATCGCCGTCACGGGCCAGCCAGACCCATACCGGCAGTCGGGCCGACGAGATAGCGGTCCCCAGAGCCCAAGCCAGATCTTCCCGGACCCGGCCGGCCCCAAGCTCCAGCAGCACGCCCTCGAATCGATGGCCATGACGTGCGGCCAGGTGTTCTTCGAGTTCTTGGACTAAGGCAACAGAATCGATGTCGCCCTCGACGCGAATGTGCAAGACCAAGGTCGCCCGTTCACGCTCCAACCCAAGCGTGAGCCCGACCAGCAGGGCCAGCGCCAGGCCGACCAGCCCCCGATGAACGCCAGAAACACCCCGGAATCCCCGCATATCTCCCCCCGGAACGTCGTGGAATGCCCATAAGCCTAGCCCAAAGTCCGTGAATGCCAAGGGGGTTTTCACCACCAACGCGCCCACTGGGCCCCTGGGGGCGAATAGGAGACAAACTCCGTGCCCGTTGACAGATTGAAGAAAGTGGCGTGCAGATCGCGCCGATGCCAGTATGGCAACCAAGGTGCGGGAGGCACGACAATGGACAACGACAAGCGGGAGTTCGAAGAGCTCCGCAACATTCTCAAGAAACTCGATCGATCGCTGGACGAGGCCCAGCACAAGCGCACGCACGGCTCAACGCCGCCTGCGCCAAGCCAGGCCAACATCCCGGCACAGGCCAATCCAGCGCCCGCGATTCCCGCGGCGCCGGCGGCTCCGGCATCGCCGGCGATCATCCCAGAGACAGAAGAGCCCACCGAGGCGCAGCCAGGCCGACTCAAGGCCAAGCCCCTGCGTCGCAACCGGCCGGATAACTCGGGCCCGGCCCACGGCTGGGTCCGCTAAGCCGGCACACGCACCGCGCCCGCCGGGCGCACGAAGGGGACGCCATGCTCTCACGCCTGTTCGGCAAGGATAACTCGAAGAAGCCCCAGCCCCAGAAGGGCCCCGATGTCGAGTCGATGGCCGCCGAGGCCCAGGGTTCGGCATCAATGGCCAGCTTCGACCGCTTCGGCGCCACCATCATCGCCACGCTGCGCGAGCGCACGCTCTCGGGCAACGAGGCCGCCGCCCTCGTCGTCGCACTGACCGACAAGCTCACCGAGCCCGGCCAGACCCCCTGCCGCCACGTCGTGCTCGATCTTCAGAACGTCGAGTACATGGACTCGGCCTGCATCGGCGTGCTCGTTGAGCTACTCACCCGCCTGCAAAAAGCCGGCGGCCGCGTCGCCTTGGTCAACGCCGCCGCCAACGTCGAGTGCCTCTTCAAGCTTACGCGCCTCGATCGCCTCTTCCCGATCTGCCGTGACGTCATGCGAGCCATCGAGGCCGTCGAACGCCACGCGGCGTGACCCGATCAACTCTTGGTCAGCGCACGCTCCGGTCGGCCAGTTCCCGGTCGAAGAGCACCACGTCCGTCGCGTCGTGCCAGCCGTCGGCGTTGACGTTGCCCCGCCGGTCGCGTGCGGCAAACAGCAACGTGAACTGGCGGTAGTCCTCCATGGTGACCTCGCCGTCGCCATCGACGTCGGCGAAGGAGTTGGCGCTGTTGCACACCTGGTATCGCGTCAGGTAGGTCTGGTAACGATCGGTACGGTCGCCCTCGGGGTCGGCCGGCAGCAGTGTGTCGGGCGGCCCACCCACCATGCCGTGGCCCCAGAAGAGGCACGGATCGGTCGGGTCGGGCACCGTGCCGGTGTAGTCCGACTTCATCTGACGACCGAGCGCCGTTCCCGGCGGCTCGACGAGCACCGTGTTGCCCGTGACCACTTCATTGAAGACCGGGAAGGTACCCGCCGGCTGGGTCTGGTATCGCGTCGTCCGGAAGATGGAGGGGTGCTTGGTGCCCGACGTGATGTGCATCGTGATGGTGACCGTATTGAGCGCGTTGACGGCCACACTCGGGTCGACCGCCCACGCGTCTGCAAGCGCCGGCACGTAGTCCCCCAGATCGATCACGCCGCCCTGCACGACCGTAGGTGTCGCACCCGGCGCCGGGAAGCCGTCCGGATCTATTTCGTACCAGTAGATCACGAGGCGGTTGTCGTTGGGATCGGGAATGAGCGTCCCGGTGCCGTCGTCGATGACGGGACGGCCATGGATCGCCGCCCACAGGGATCCGTTGCGGTACACGGGCTGGTGGAACAGCGGCGATGTTACACTGAATGGCTGGTCCGCATCGGGAGTTGGGGGCAGTTCACTCCCAGCAACCTGATCAAATCTTGCGAACTCCAGACCGGCCGGAATCGCCACCAGCGTGCTCTCGTAGGTCAACGCACCTCCCGACACCTCGAGCGCTCCAAGGACGAGTTGGTCTCGCACCGTCATGTCGGGTTGCGGAAACGCGTCGGTTGCGATCGAGTACGCGATCGCGCTGTTCGTGGCGCCGTACGTGCGAGCCATCCCATGCAGGTTGGTTTCGGCCACGGTCTCGACACAGTCCGGCAGGGGCGTAAACGGATCACTATCGCAATCGATGCCATCCCGGTTGAGCACACGGATCGACGGGAGCGGGAGCGCGGGCGTGGTACCGGCAACAAGGGCCGACTTGTCGATCGCCACGGCGACGGACGGTGTCGTATCGATGATCGCACCAGGCGCCAACAGGTCCGCGTCACGGAACATCACATAGACGTACTCGCGGCCAATCCAGGTCCGCGGCAGATCCGGAAAACCCACCGCAGTGCCGAGATGTCGGTGAACATGTCGAAGTTGAAGAAGTGCCAGTCCGTCGCGTCGAACGTGTTGGGCGTGGTGGTCTTCGAGACGGCAACGCGCAGGTTTCCGACGATGCTTCCTGGCGTGAGCAGGGCGAATCTTCGCATGGATTTCTCCTTTGAACTGAAGTAGTCATCGTGTACATTCAAGGGATAAACTACTAGCAGGAGACCAGAAGTGAACATGAAGAAGGCGCAAAACTCATTGGTTTCCGTTCTTTTGATCACGGGTGCGGGCACTTCCACGCATGCCCAGGTCGAGTTCGACTCGTACGCCCTGGAGATCGTGGCGACGCCGGTCGTCACGCCGTCCAGCGGCGGCCCTGTGATTGAGTTGTGGTGTGGATTCAAGCCCGACTTTATCGTCATCATCGAAGGCGGTGATATGGACGTCTACGCGTCCGAGCCGCTGTTTAGCAACATGCGCACGGTCCGCCGCAGCTTCCCGCCGCCGGGCTCTGGTGGGTACTCCGACGGGGTCCGCTCCCCCGGGGGCGACGCCGTCAACGACATCGTCGCCGGCCAGCTCGTCCTTGGCGGCGGCGGCGGCGGCGGTGAGGTCGACGACAGCAACCCGCTGCTGCTGTGGATCGCGACATGGGCCACACGCGACTTCACGCCGCGCGAGGTTGAATTTGCGGCGTTTCCAGGAGATGAGTTTTGGGTTATGCGAGTTGGGGCAGGTGGACGCTCGATGCAACTGCCCGACCCCGGCTACGCCACCATCGTCGTGCGCACCGACTGCCTGGCCGACCTGGACGGCAACGCCCAACTCGACGTGTTCGACTTCATCGCCTTCCAGAACTTCTTCATGGACGCCAGCCCGGTGGCCGACCTGGACGCCGACGGCGACCTGACCATCTTCGACTTCCTGACCTTCCAGAACGCGTTCGAGGCGGGCTGCTGAAGCGCGGCGCTCGAACAAGACACGCCCGGGCCGCTGACTGCCCGGGCGTGTCGCACTTTCGGATGCGTTGGTCGTTACGGCGTCCCCACCGCCCAGCCATCGCCGGACTGGCTGACCTCCACGGTGCCGTCCTTGCGCGGCGTGTAGGTCACGGTGCCCTTGGTGGCCCGGACGGTCACGCCCAGGTCCATGGCAAGGCAGTCGACCAGGTGCTGGCCCTCGTCGCCGTCGCCCACGTTGCAGCCGATCAGGCAGATCTCCGCATCGTTTCCGAACTTCCCGTCCACCTTTAAGGCATCGACGAACGTCTGGTAGGCGCCAAGCTTGCCGCCGTCCTCGTCCTTGCCGATCCACTTCCCATCCTGGCGGGTGTTGCCGTCGCCCATCGAGATCTGGCCATCGGTGCCATGGTTGGCGATGATCAGCTTCATCACGGGCTTGGCGTCGCAGACCTTCGTGGTCGCGTCGGAGGCGTCGTCGACCTCCTCAACCGTGTAGCCCTCCTGGTCCTGGTAGTACTTCCACCGCAGCGAGTGCGTGCCCACCTTGTCGGAGATGACCAGGTCCGGCTCGTGGATCTCCAGCGTCGAGCTGGTGCCGGTCTTGGCATCCCCGTCGCTCTCGACCTCGGGCGTCACGCCGGCAAACACGGCCGTGATATCCGTGCCCGTCGAACCGAAACGCACCAGGTGGTACACACCCGGCTCGTTGATCTGTAACTCGAACTCGCCCAGGTCGCCGCAGAAGCCAAGCTGGAAGTCCTCGAAGTACTCGTACGGCAGGTGGCTGCTGCGCGGCGCCTGCACCTGCGTGAAGTCGGGCCCCAGCGGGATGATCGCCGGCACGTCGACCCGCATCTGGTTGTACAGCCCCAGCTCGATACGCTCGTCGTACTGGGCCTCCAGCGGATCGATCACCTGGAAGTCGCGACATCCGGGCAGTGGGTCGCAGCCGCGATCGAAGTCGTTCTGGTAGGCGAGGAAGTCGAAGAGCGTCAACTCGCCGTCGCCGTCCCAGTCGGCCCGAGCATCGCCGGCACCGAAGGCGTTCTGGAACTCCAGGAAATCAAAGATGGTCAGCCGCCCGTCGCCGTCCAGGTCGGCACGGCAGGTAGGCTGGCCAAACGCCGGAGCCGCGCTACCGAGAACCAGGCCCGAAACGGCCACGAACAAACCGGTCTTCCACGAGTGCATACGCATGGCTCATTCCTTTCATGCTTGGTGTGCGTGCACACTCAAGAGCGAAAGAAATCGCGAGTTCTCATGCGCCAGGCAGGATGTTTTCTGCCGTCCCTCCGGCGATCAGCCATCAAAAAGCGTCTGATACGCAAGGAAGTCAAACAGGGTAAACGCACCATCCAGGTCCAGATCCGCCGCCGGGTCGCCCGACTCCCACAGCGATTGGAACAGCAGGAAGTCGAAGATCGTCAGCGATCCATCGCGATCCAGATCGGCCGGGTGCGGCGGGCCGCAGTCGACCTCCAACACCAGCTCATCGATGCCCGCCTCCACGATCGAGCCGCGGTCCTCGTCGGCGGCGATGAACATCAACCGCATCCGGGCCGTGGGCTCCACCACGTCGGCGATGCGATACCGCCGCGTCTCCCAGCCATCGGTTGACTGCTGCGTGGCCTCGAGCACCTCCCACGTATCGCCGTCGTTGTTGCTGATGAGCACGGCGAAGGTGTCCTGACCCGCGGCCGCGCCCTGGTCGTGGCTGTACCACATCGCGAACGACACGATGGGGTCGGGGTTGACCTTGCCGCCGGTGACCGTCGCGTCAAACAGGGGCGACACCAGCGACGTGTATCCATCGTCGACGTCATAGTCGCCCAGGGCGCCCCCGGCCCGGCCGTCGGTGAACCAGCCGTTGGTGCCGTCGGGCGAGGCGTCGTCCTCGGGCTGCGCATCGGTCGCCTCGGGGTCGGCATTGCCCCATTGGCCGCGGACGGCCGTGTCGCCGGGCAGGCCTGCGACCCAATCCCCCACCACCTCGCACGCATCGCGGGACACCACGACCGGATCGGTCGACCGCTGCGTCAGCACACCCGCGGGCGGGTAGCGATACAGCGTCCCATCGAGTGTGGCCGCCTCGACGTAGAACTCTCCAAGCTCACCGCACTGCAACGCGGGGATCTCGATCGAGTAATCCTCGCCCTCGATATGCTGCACCGTCGCGGGCATGAAGCTGTCGCCGGGGTTCGCACGCACGAAGCCCCGCACCGTCGCGGGGTCAAGCTCATCGACGCCGTTGCGCACCTCAAACGCACGCAGCGAGGTCTCGCCCACCGGCGCTCCGCCGACCTGCGGGGTCACGTGGAAGCGCAGCGGCGCGGCCACCATCTCGGCGGCGCGCAGCACGCCCTCGAGCAACTCGCGACCGGCCGGCAGGATCTGATCGGGCTCGGGATCGAACCCGGCCAGCCCGCTGGCGATGGGCCGCAGCTCGATCGTCCAGCCGAAACCCTCGCCATCGGTCTCGCCGTATACCCAGTCCTTGGCCGAGCCGCTGGTCAGATACAGCCCGCTGCTGCCCTGAGCGGCGGTGTACTCGGCGCCCGTGGTGTCGAAAATGCCCCCCGCGATGGTGTCGCCCAACTCCTGGAAAACCGAGTCGTCCTCGGACGGCTCGAACGTGTAGCCAAGCGGGTGCAGCACGAGTTGGCCGTAGGTGTGCACATCGAGATGGATCGCCGTGCGATCGCGCCGGTCGCCAACGAAATCGGTGAAGGTCTGCAGCTCGGGCTCGCTGAACGGCCCGGTCCCGCGGTAGGTCTGGCTGTCGGGATCGGCGCTCGCGCCGGGCTGGCCCCACGCGACCGACCAGTTTCGGTTCAGGTCAACACCAAACTCGTCGCTGCCCTCGATGTCGCGCCGGTTCTTGCGCCAGAACCGCTCGTCGGTCCAGGTATAGTCGAACCCGTCGGGGTTCATCATGGGCACGATCACCCACTCCAGCTCGTCCAGCAGCCGCGTGATGCGCGTGTCGCTGCCGTAACCCTCGACCAGTTGCTCGATCAGGTACGTCACCGCCGCCGGGCTCACCCACTCGCGGGCGTGCTGACAGGCGTTGATCAGCATCACCGGCTTGCCCTCGGCCCCGTTACCGTTGAGCACGAACCCGGGCATGTCCCGGCCTTCGAGCGACTGCCCGATCACCCGGAAGCCCGCCACGCCCGGATTGATGTCCGAGATCTGCTGCCAGCGGGCCCAGTATTCGTCCAGCGTGCGATACTCGTCGTAGAAGGTCAGGTCGTCGCGCTGGGCCCGGTCGGCGATGCGCGCCATCTCGGCGTCGACCACCGCTTGCAGGTCGTCGGCCACAACCTCGTGCACCAGCTCGAGATCAACGAACCGCGCGTACTGCTCGGGGCTCAGCCGAAGCTCGATCGGCCGCATCGGCACGATCGTGTGCGTCCAGACATCGGCCTCCAGCGGCTCGATCGCTTCCAGCACGCGGCGCGTGGCCGCCGGCAGACGCACGAGCTTGTGGCCTTCGTAAGGTTTTGCGTCAATGCCATTCTGGGCGTCCAGTGCCTGGCCAGAGGCCGTCCCACAGATGGACACCAGCGTAAGGGCAGACACGGCGGCGCCGCAGGCCAGCGAACGCGCACGAGAAGGAAGAAGCGACATGGGCAGGTTCTCCAATGTTGGGTTGGGCCGGGCGGCGGGCCCGCCACGTCCTGTACGGCTGCGGGATCGGGTACGTTTCCCCGGCGGCCGGTACCATTGCCCGCATGACCGAGAATCCGGGCATCCCCGATCGCGATACGAGCGGCGGGATCCAGCGATGGGTCTCGCTGGTGGGCTTGGCCCTTGGCCCGATTGTGGCCATCGCGGTGGGGCTCGTGTTGCCCGACTCGGTGCCCGGAGCCGAGGGCACCATCGAGTTGGGCCGGTCGGCACGCGTCACCGCGTCGATCGCCTCGCTCATGGCCATCTGGTGGCTCACCGAGGCCCTGCCGCTGGCCGCAACGGCCTTGCTGCCCCTGGCGCTCTTTCCGCTGCTTGGCGCCACGAGCATCGACGATGCCGCCGCCCCCTATGCACGGCCGGTCATCTTCCTGTTTCTGGGTGGGTTCATGCTCGGGCTGGCGATGGAGCGGTGGGGCCTGCACAAACGCATCGCGCTGCTGACCATCCGGGCGGTGGGCACCGGCCCGCGGTCCATCATCGCCGGCTTCATGCTCGCGACGGCGGTGCTCAGCGCGTTCGTCTCCAACACCGCCACGGTCATCATGCTCATCCCAATCGCCACCAGCGTTCTCGGCACGCTGCCCGATAACCCCGACGCCCCGCGGGGCGCGCGCAAGCGCTTCGCAACGTGCCTGGTGCTGGCAATCGCCTACGCCGCATCCATCGGCGGCATCGCCACGCTCATCGGCACGCCGCCCAACGCCGTGCTGGCCGGCTTCGTGCAGGGCAGGGGCGAGTACAGCATCAGCTTCGGCAACTGGCTGCTGCACGCCGGGCCGCTGGTGGTGGTGCTCCTGCCGATGGTGTACCTCATGCTCGTTGGCCCGCTGTTCCGCATCGGCAGCGCGGTTGGTGGCAGCCGGGCGACCGTGAAGGAACAGCTGAAAAACCTCGGGCCGATGAAGCCCGGCGAGTGGGCGGTGCTCACCATCTTCAGCATCACGGCCTCGCTCTGGATCTTCCAGGACCTCATTATGAAGATCCCGGCGCTCGAGCGATGGGGCATCTCGCTGGGCGATGCGCAGATCGCAATGCTCGCGGCCGTCGCCCTGTTTGTCACGCCGGTCAACAGGAAGTGCACGACGTTCGCCCTCGATTGGGACACCGCCCGCAAGGCGCCCTTCGGCATCCTGCTGCTGTTCGGCGGCGGGCTCAGCCTGGCCGCGGCCGTGAGCGCGAGCGGGCTGGACGCGGCCATCGGCCAGCAGTTCGCCCGTTTGCAGGGCGTGCCCATCTGGCTCATCGTGCTGGGGCTGTGCCTGACGGTGACCTTCCTGACCGAGCTGACCAGCAACACGGCGGTGACCACCGCCCTGCTGCCCGTGCTCGCCGCCGCGGGCCCGGTGCTGGGCATCGACGACGCGTACCTGCTGCTGCCGGCGACGGTGTCGGCCTCGTGCGCCTTCATGCTGCCCGTGGCCACGCCGCCCAACGCCGTGGCGTTCGCCAGCGGTCACGTCACCATCATGCAGATGGCCCGCACGGGCGTGCTGCTCAACATCATGTGCGCGGGCGTGGTCACGGCGTGGGTCATGATCGTCGCCCCGCGCCTGCTAACCTGAAGTCGCCGTCAGGAGCGCGAGCCGTACTCGAACTTCCACCGACGGATCGGCACCCCCGCCGCCCGGGAGAGCTCGAGCGCCCCCCCACTCCTCAGCCACCGCGCCGCCGTGTGCTGGTCGGCCCCGCTGCCCACCCGCAGTACGAGCACGCCCCGCGAGACCCGGTCGGCCGCCGCCCGCTTGCCAAGACCGCCGGGCGCCAGGCCCGCCCACGCCTGCTGGATGGACTGGCCCGACCGCGCGACCGCGTCGTAGCCGACCCGGGCCTGGCGGAACTCGCTCTCCAGGTCGAGCCGGGGCGACCGCGTTCGCCAGCCGCGGAGGCGTTCGATCTGGGAGAGGCTCTCGGTATGGTTCATGTTCGGTTGCATGGCAGTATGTTCGGATAACGATAGGTAGTGGCTGCACTATTTTTTAAACTTTTGTGCGGATTGCCACCGAATCGCGGCCAGAACCCCCACGGGCATATCCTCGGCTCATGTCCACGCGGATCACGATTGCCGGCCTGTGCAAGACTTTCGGCCGCGGAGACCGACGGGTCAAGGCGGTCGACGAGGTCGATCTTGTGATCGAACCGGGCGAGATCTTCTTCCTGCTGGGCCCCTCTGGCTGCGGCAAGACCACGCTGCTGCGAATGCTCGCCGGGTTCATCGAGCCTACCGGCGGCACGATCCACTTTAACAATCGGAATATTACCAATCAAAACCCAAATCAACGGAATGCCGGCATGGTGTTCCAGAGCTACGCGCTCTGGCCGCACATGACCGCCGCGGAAAACGTTGCTTTCGGCCTGAAGGTGCGCAAGCTTCAAAAGGAAAAGCGCTTGGCCAATGCGAAGGCCGCGCTAGAAGACGTGCAACTCGCACACTTGGCCGACCGTAAGCCTGGCGAGCTCTCGGGCGGCCAGCAGCAGCGTGTGGCGTTGGCAAGGGCCCTGGTTATCCGTCCCGACGTGCTGCTGCTCGATGAGCCCTTGTCGAACCTGGATGCTCGGCTTCGGAATGATCTGCGTGAGGAGATCCGACGGATCTGCAAGTCTTCCGGAATCACGACAGTGTATGTGACGCACGACCAGAAGGAAGCGTTGAGCGTTGCCGATCGGATCGCATTGATGAAGGATGGCAAGGTGGTGCAGGCGGGCTCGCCGATGGAGCTGTACCGGTGCCCTACCACCACATTCGCTGCCTCCTTCCTTGGCGAGACCAACCTGGTCGCGGGCGAACTGAGCAACGCGGCGAATGCTGGGGCGGTGGTGGAGGTGCGAACCGCTATCGGTCCCATCTTCGGCACGCTGGCCACAGACGCTCCGAAGGGGGCACGAGTTACGGTTTCGATGCGTCCGGAAGCGTTTGCGCCCTCGACCGAGGGCTTCATCTGCGGTGAGGTCGAGGCTTCGACATATCTGGGCGACGTCGCCCATCATCGGGTGAAGACGGCATCCGGTATCCCGATCAACGTCTCAGAGTTTGCGCCCGGTCCGCGCGGCCCATTCGAGGGTGTCGTCCGGCTGGAGATCGAGCCCCACAATGCTGTGGTTCTGATCGACTAGGCGGCGGGGAGTTCCACGTGGAACGTCGCACCCTTGCCAAGCTCGGATTCGACCCGAAGCCGGCCGCCCCATCGTTGGCAAAGCATCCGGACGACTGCCAGGCCGATGCCGCGTGACCCTTGCGGCAACCCGCCCTGATTTATCGACGCGACACTTCGTGCGTCGAAGCCATGCCCGTGATCATCGATCCAGATCATCCAAGCGGCTTGACGCCATGCAGAGGCCGGCCTGAACCCGGCAGAGACGGTGACCGCTGATCCCGGCTTTGACGCCGCGATCGCGTTCAGTATCAGGTTCAGCACGATGTGCTCGGCCACAGCCGCGGGAACGGCCAGATCGCCAACCTCGTCATATCCGCACTCCAGACTGACTCCCGCATCGTCGGCCCGCTCTTTGGCGGTGATGATGGCAGATGTCAGGCATTGTGCAAGTGGAGCGGTGGGGGCACGGTCATCACCATGTTTTGTCAGATCAACGAGCAAGCCGCATATCGCAACCGCTCGCTGGCACCGCTCGACCGCCCTTTCGATCAACTGCTCCTTGATCTCCTCGTCGCCATTGGTGTGTGCGAGCAGGTCGGCGAGGCCAACGACCGGTGTAAGCAGGTTGTTGACCTCATGGGCAATGGCGGCCGCAATCGAGTCGTCGCCCTCGGCCGTGGGTTTGAGCAGTTCAGGTTCCATAGAGCAACCATCGACAGCACACCGACGGGTGATGAATGGTCGTGTCACGTGGAACACCCCATGCTGACCGATAAACTTCTGCCATGGCAACTCAAAAACCACGCAAGCTTGGTCGTGGGCTCTCGAGCCTCCTTGAAGAATCCGTCCCTCAGCAGGTTGATGCCCCGCTTCCTGAGTTATCGGACTCCAATGAAAAAATACGCGTTATCCCTATTGACGACATCCGACCCAACGCATTTCAGCCCAGGATCCGCTTTGACGACCGTCATCTTGCCGAACTGGCCGCATCGATTCGGCTGGCTGGTCTGATGCAGCCCGTGGTGGTTCGTGCTGTGGAGGGCGGCAAGTTCGAGCTCATCGCCGGCGAGCGGCGGTGGCGTGCCTGCCGGATGGCAGGGATGGATGCCGTACCGGCAATCGTGCGGCAGGCCGACGACCGCAACTCGGCCGAGCTTGCGCTGATCGAGAACGTGCAGCGAACCGATCTGAACCCCATCGAGCGCGCCAACGCGTTTCGGGCGTTGATGGGCAAGTTCTCGATGACCCAGTCCGAGGTCGCCGACCGTGTTGGCCTGGACCGCTCGTCGGTGGCGAACCTGTTGCGGCTCTTGGAGTTGCCCGAGGATATACGCAACATGATCGTCGATGGCGCGCTCTCTGCTGGTCATGGCAAGATGCTCGCATCGGTCTCCGATGACACCGAACGGCGGAATCTGGTCGAGCGCATTCTGACTGAGCATTTATCGGTGCGGCAAACCGAGAAGGCGGTCCGCGATCTTGTGAATCGTGGAAAGCCTGCCGACGAGGCTGGCCAGGCCAAGCCGGGTGCCGATCAGGATGCGAATATTCGTGATCTGGAAACGAAGCTCGGTGAGCACCTGAAGACGCGCGTGCGCATTGATGTCGCGGCGGGGGGCAGCAAGGGCAAACTCATCATCGAGTTCTACGACCTAGAGCATTTTGATGGCTTGATGAGCGCCATGGGGTACGAGGCTCGGTAGCGTCGTTGCTGTCGTATAAAACTTCGTTCATGCCCGCATCGTCGCTTTTCGTGATCGGCTCTGATAACATAATCCTCTTGTGGGATGTCGGGTGCGCCGCCGAGCGGCGCCCATTCTCTCCTTCCATTCTCCCTCGGAGCCAGCATGCCACGCAAGAAGAAAACCTCGACACGTTCAAAAGGTCGCAAGTCGGCCGCGTCGATCCAGGAACTTTCGCTCGAGCAGTTGAACGATGAAATCGAGCGTCGCCGCGAGGGCGCTGTTGAGCTCGCCGAGGAGCGCGCTGAGTTGCTTGAGCGTGTCGCCGAGATCGATGCCTACCTCGCCGAGCTGGGCGTGAGCACATCAACGGGTCGCCCCAGGGGTCGGCCCCGTAAGAATGCCGCGGGAACACCCGCCCGCTCGCACGGCGGGGGTCGCAAGCGGACGGCCAAGAAGTCGAGCAAGCGTTCGTCCCGGAGCGGCTCGAAGAAGGCCTCGGGCGCGAAGCCATCGGTGAAGGCGCCCACGCAGCCGCGGGGATCGCGGAAGCGCCATCGCAACGAGACCAATCTTGTCGAGGCGCTCCAGCAGGTGCTCAGCGGGAAGACCATGGGCGTGACCGAGGCCGCTCAGGCCGTGCAGAAGGCAGGCTACAAGACCACGAGCCCAAACTTCCGCACGATCGTCAACCAGACGCTCATCAAGCACCCCGAGGCTTTTACCAAGCAGGGGCGCGGGCTGTACACCTCGAAGTAAGTCCGCCGTCGCAGGCCGAGATACTCATCGATCCGACGGGCCACGCGTTGCTGCCGGGTCCAGATCGCGATCGGGATCGGTCGGTAGCACGATGGTGAAAGTGGAGCCCTTGCCCGGCTCGCTGTGGATGGCGATCCGGCCACGGTGGTCCTCGACTGCGCGTTTGGTTACGGCCAGCCCAAGGCCCGTGCCGCGCACGCCCTTGCTGGTCTGGAAGGGCTCGAAGATCGACTTGTGCCGGTCCTTGGGGATGCCCGGCCCGTTGTCGATGACCAGCACGTGGGCCTCGCCCGGGCTGCCGGGCCCGCGCGCGTCGGGCTCTTCGTAGTGCAGGCGCACGGTGATGCGGCCCGTGCGTTCGGGCACCGCCTCGAGCGCGTTTGTCAGCAGGTTCATGATCGCCTGGTGGATGAGCGAGGCGTCCGCGGGCACCGGTGGAACCTCGTCCTCTGCGTCGACGATCAGCGCCACGCCGGCCTGTTCGCAGACCGCCTCGAGCAGTTGGGCGCAGTCCTCGATCAATGGTCGTAGCGGCGTGAACTCGAGCTCGACCTCGCGCTGCCGGCTGAACGCCAGCATGTTGGTGGTCAGGCCGGCGATGCGGTCGAGGTTGCGCTTCAGGATGCCCCAGCCCTGACGGGAGATGGCCAGATCCTCGCGGTCAAGGCCCATCTCGACCAGGTCGGCGCCGCCGCTGAGGCCCTGCAGGATGTTCTTGATCGAGTGGCTCAGGCTCGCGACGGTCTGGCCCATCGCCGCCAGACGCTCGGTCTGCAGCTTGCCCTGGTGCAGGTGCAGATTCGAGAGCGCGATGCCGGCCTGCTGTCCCACGGCGTGCAACAGCCGGAGCTGCTCGTCGTCGAAGGTCTGGTCTGTGGCCGACGTATCGATGTAGATGGCGCCGAATACCGTGGCCCGGTGCTCGACGGGCACGCAGATGGCGCTGCGGATGCGCAGGTTGTGCACCGAGTCGCCCGACGCGAAACGTGGGTCGGTCATGGCATTGGTCGACAGCACCGCCTCGCCCGTGCGCACGGCGTGGAGCAGGATGGTCCGGCTGACCTGGATGCGGTCGTCCTCGCGGCCCTTGATGAGCGCACGGTTCTTGACCGCGCCGGGCACGAGCTTGCCCTTCTCGTCGATGAGCATCACCACGCCGCGCTCGGGCTTGAACTCTTCGAAGATGAGCTCCAGCAGGCCGTGCAGCAGGGCGCCGCGCGTGACGGATTTGGCGGCCAGCTCGGTGATCTGGTAGACCACGCGCAGGTGTTCCAGGGCCTGGTGCTCGGCGGGCGGCTGGCCGTTGGTGGCGGTGGGGGCCTCGGCGCGTTTGAGCGTCGTGTCGACGCTGGTGGCGATCTCGCCGGGGCGGAGCAGCTCGATCATGTCGAACTCGTCGACAATGCCGGAGCGCCCGTAGGCCAGGGTGGTGTGGCCCACGGTGATGGTGTCGCCCGTGCGCAGCCGGACGCGGCCGGTGATGGGCTTGCCGTTGACCAGCGTGCCGTTCTGGCTGTCCAGGTCTCGCAGGTACCACTCGCCTCGGTCGGGGGTCAGCTCGGCGTGGCGCCGGCTGACGGCCTGATCGTCCAGCGGCAGTGCCTCGCTCGATCGGCCCAGGAGCTGCGGCTCGTTGACCGGCAGCTCGAACCGCTTGCCCTTGGTGGGCCCCTCGATGACCGTCAGCACCAGCATGCCTGTGGTATACGCCCGCCGGGCCGCTCCGGTCGCATATCGTCCCGGGCGATGGCAAAGAGAGCCCCAGCTAAGCCGAGAGCGGCCGCCCCCGACGGGACCGAGCGGGTGGTCATCCTCAAGGGCCACGAGGCGTTCCTGCGCCAGCATTACTTCGAGAAGCTGAGAGACGCCCTGGCCGCCGCCACCGGCTTGGAGATCAGCGTGGTGCGCTTCGATGGCGAGACGGCCGCCCTGGCCGATGTGCTGGACGAGTGCCGGAGCCCCGGGCTCCTGCCGATGCACAAGCTCGTCGTGGTCGACAACGCGGACAAGTTTGTGAGAGAGGCCACCCGCCCGGCTTTGGAGAAGTATGCTCAGGCCCCCGACGACCGGGCGACACTGGTGCTTCGGGCCGAGACGTGGCGGCCCGGTCGGCTGGATAAGGCCGTCGAGAAGGTCGGCAAGGTGATGTCGTGCGAGTCGGTGGGGCCGCAGCAGGCCGCCCAGTGGGCGACGGCACGGGCCAAGGGGTTCCACGGGGTGCAGCTGCGTGCCGACGCGGCCCAAGTGCTCGTCGATTCGGTGGGCGTGGAGCTGTCGCGGCTTGACGCCGAGTTGGGGAAGCTGGCGACCGATGCCGTGGGCCCGGCCGACGCCCCTGAGATCACCGCCGACCTGGTGCGCACGCATGTTCGGGCCACGCGCGAGGCCGAGACGCCCTGGCCCCTGCAGGACGAGATTCTCTCGGGCGATCCTGGGCGGGCGCTGGCGTACATCGAGCTGTGGATGGGCAACGCGGCGCGGGACCAGGCCGTGCCGGCGATGTGGGCGTGCGTGGACCTGACGCGTGTGCTGGCCACGGCGGCGCGCATGGCCCAGGCCGGGGCGCCCGAGGGTGTGATCGCCAAGCGGCTCAAGCTGTGGCCGGCCCACCGAGGGGGCGCCATCGTGCGGGCGGCCAGGCGAATAGGTCCGGCGGGCGCGGCACGGTTGCACGCCGCTGCGTGCGAGGCCGATGCGGCCATGAAGCGTGGGGCCCACAGCCGGCGGACGCTCGAGCGGTTGTGCGTGGAAATCGCAAGCCGGGTGAGCGGGCGGCCCGATACCCGGTGAGACCAGTGGGGCGGAGACCCCAGGCTTCTTCCGTGTGAGAGCGTCGCAGGAGGCGACCGTGGACCACCGTCGCACATCGCTTGCGCTGGGCGCTGGCGCCCTGTTGCTGCTGGCGGGTTGTCAGCAGACCGGCCCCCAGCGCGATGGCAGCGCGCCCAGCTCGGCCCTGGAAGACCTTCGGGACGAACCCGACGAGCGGGTCGAGTCGCCGCGCAGCGATGGGCCCTCGCTGGCCGAGCTTGCTCGCCAATCAGCGATCGACCTCACGGAGATCCAGGCCCAGTTGGATGCCCAGCGGGGGGCAGACGGCGCCATGCCCGCCGATGGTGAGCGGCGGCCCTGGCAGGATCGGATGGACCAGCCGGCTCAGCCCCAGACGCCGCAGAACACTCCGGTAGTGGCCCCGGAAGAAGCAGCGGCGGCCTCTGACGATGCCCAGGAGGATGGGCCCGAGCGGCCGGTCGATCCGTTCGCCTTGCTGCTGGAGCGGCTGGAAGCCGAGTCGGGTGATCCGAGGCGGGGGCTGGCGGCCACGCTGCTCGCCCAGGCCGTACGCGAGTACACCGGCATGGAAGATGGCGCCCGGCCCGGCCAGGATCTGAGCCCGGCCGAACGCGAGATGGTCGATGCCCTGGCCCCGCTGCTGCACGCTCTGGCGGCGGGCGATCGGGCCGATGCGCCGCGTCGCATCGGCGAGGCAATCGACGACGTATCGCGCGTCCTGCCCGACGTATTGCCGATACGGATCAACGATGCGGCCCTGGCGACCGATATCTACGGCTTTGCGGCTTACCGGCCCTTCGAGCGGTACGCCTTCCAGGCGGGGCGTACAAACCGTGTGCTGTTGTACACCGAGCCGGCGGGGTTCCAGTCTCGCCTGACGACCGAACCTGCCAGCCGGGGGCAGGCGGACAACCCCGGGGCGTACGAGGTGGTGCTGGGGCTCGAGCTGCGTTTGTACAATGAACGGGGCTCGATGCTCGCGTGGCGCAAGCCCGAGGAGCGGGTGGCCATCCGCAGCGACCGGCCCAGGACGGAGATCTATCTCGGCACGGTGATCGACCTGCCCGCGTCGCTGAGCGTGGGTCGATACCAGTTAAAGGTCATCGTGCGCGATCAAGCGGACGGGTCGGAGGATGAAAGGGTCATCCCCATCGAGATCGTTGCAGACCCGAATCTGACTTCCCGAACGACCCGGAGCCGCTGACAGGTCGTATAGACCGCATAATCGGACGTGTCGCCTGCCGCATCGGCAGTAATGGCTGGGTCCGATCACCGATCGGCCGGGCATTTTCTAAGGGAATGTGCCTGTCGACGGGCCCGGGGGGCTTGTGGAGGCCCTTGTGGGAGAAAGTATGCCCCGGCGGGCTCGGTTTGGGTAACTGGCATGGGCCATGCAACCGATACCCCGGAATGTGCCGTTGATCGACGGGCTTGGTGCCTGGTGGGTCTTCGGCTCCGCTTGGGAGCGACCCAAGGCTTCGGTGCATGGATCGATCGGAGCATGTTCGGTACGATCCCCTTGGAGGTGCGGCAATGTTTGAACGCTTTACAGACCGAGCCCGCAAGGTGATGGGTTTGGCCAATCAGGAAGCCCAACGCCTCAATCACGAGTACATCGGGACCGAGCACATCCTGCTCGGCCTCGTGAAGGAAGGCTCGGGCGTCGGCGCCAACGTGCTGAAGAACCTCGACGTGGATCTGCGCAAGGTCCGCCTCGAAGTCGAGAAGCTCGTCAAGGCCGGTCCCGAGATGGTGACCATGGGCAAGCTGCCGCAGACGCCGCGCGCCAAGAAGGTCATCGAGTACGCCATCGAGGAGGCTCGAAGCCTCAACCACAACTACGTTGGCACCGAGCACCTGCTGCTGGGCCTGCTGCGAGAGCAGGACGGCGTGGCGGCGCAGGTGCTGCGCAATCTGGGGCTGAAGCTCGACGAGGTCCGCGAAGAGGTTCTGAACCTACTGGGCGCTTCGGGCGAGGGCTCGGGCGGCGGCGAGGAAGGCTTCGCCAGCGCGGGCGTCTCCGGCGGCGGCGCGGCCGAGGGCCGCAAGGGCAAGAGCCGCACCCC
The DNA here is from genome assembly GCA_044440025.1 of Phycisphaerales bacterium JB060. GTDB lineage: Bacteria > Planctomycetota > Phycisphaerae > Phycisphaerales > UBA1924 > JAHCJI01. Next base: position 31,621 of record JBITAF010000066.1, read on the forward strand.
CGCGCTCGACAGCTTCGGTCGCGACCTGACCGAGCTGGCCAAGGAGAGTTCGCTCGATCCGGTGATCGGGCGTGCGAAGGAGATCGAGCGTGTGGTACAGATCCTGTGCCGCCGCACGAAGAACAACCCCGTGCTGCTGGGCGAGGCCGGCGTTGGCAAGACCGCCATCGTCGAAGGCATGGCCCAGCGCATCATCTCGGGCGACGTTCCCGAGATCCTGCACGAGAAGCGGATCGTGGTGCTCGACCTGGCGATGATGGTCGCCGGCACCAAGTACCGCGGCCAGTTCGAGGAGCGCATCAAGGCAGTGATGAACGAGGTTCGTCGCGCCAAGAACGTGATCCTGTTCATCGACGAGCTGCACACGCTCGTCGGGGCTGGTGGCGCCGAGGGCGCCATCGACGCCAGCAACGTGCTCAAGCCCGCGCTGGCCCGCTGCGAGATCCAGTGCATCGGCGCGACGACCTTCGACGAGTACCGCAAGTACATCGAGAAGGACGCCGCGCTCGCGCGTCGCTTCCAGGCTATTCCGGTCGATCCGCCCAACGATGAGCAGACCGTGGAGATCATCAAGGGCCTGCGCGATCGCTACGAGCAGCACCACCGCGTGCGCATCACCGACGATGCCGTGAAGGCCGCCGTCGAGCTCAGCGGGCGGTACATCTCGGGCCGCGTGCAGCCGGACAAGTCGATCGACGTGATCGATGAGGCGGGCGCCCGCGTACGAATCAAGAGCATGAGTAAGCCGCCAGACCTGGCCGAGATCGAGAGCGAGGTCGAGAAGCTGGGCGTGGAGAAGGACGAGGCCGTCAAGGCAGCGGACTACGAGCGCGCCGCCGAGCTTCGCGATCAGGCCGAGCAGCTCCGCAAGAAGAAGGAAGAGATCCAGAAGACCTGGCGGGAGAAGTCCAAGGAGATCGATGGCACCGTTGATGAGGACATCATCGCCGAGGTGGTGTCGAGCATGACGGGCGTGCCGCTGCAGCGTCTGGAGAGCGAGGAGGCCGACCGCCTGCTCAAGCTCGAGACCGAGCTGCACAAGAAGGTCATCAGCCAGGAGGAGGCCATCAAGGCCGTCGCTCGCGCCATCCGGCGTGCGCGTGCGGGTCTGAAGGATCCCAAGCGGCCGATGGGCTCGTTCATCTTCGTCGGGCCCAGCGGTGTTGGTAAGACGCTGCTGAGTAAGGCGCTGGCCGAGTTCATGTTCGGCGACGAGGACGCGCTGATCCATCTTGACATGAGCGAGTACATGGAGAAGCACAACGTGAGCCGCCTCATCGGCGCGCCCCCCGGGTACGTGGGGTACGAGGAGGGCGGCCAGCTCACCGAGCGCATCCGCCGGCGGCCGTACAGCGTGGTGCTGCTCGACGAGGTCGAGAAGGCCCACCCCGACGTGTTCAACATGCTGCTCCAGATCATGGAAGAGGGCCGCCTGACCGACTCGTTCGGCCGGAACGTGGACTTCCGCAACACGATCCTGATCATGACCAGCAATATTGGTGCTGACCTGATCAAGGGCGGTGGCGGCTTCGGCTTCCAGAAGCGGACCGCCGACGTGGACTACGACAACATCAAGGGCATCCTGATGAAGGAGATCGAGCGGTTCTTCCGCCCCGAGTTCATCAACCGCTTGGATGACACGATCGTGTTCCGCCCGCTGACTCGCGACGATCTGGTGCAGATCATCGAGTACGAGGTGCACAAGGTGGCCGACCGCCTGCGCATCCAGAGCATCACGATGGAGCTGGATCAGGCCGCGAAGGACTTCCTGATCGACAAGGGCTACAACCCGGACTTCGGCGCCAGGCCGCTGCGACGCGCGATCGGGCAGTACATCGAGGACCCGCTCAGCGAGATGCTGCTGTCTGGTGAGATCCAAGGCCGCACGCTGCTGAAGGTGACCCGCAAGGGCGAGGACGAGAACCTCTACTTCGAGGCCGAGAAGCTGCCCGAGCTGCCAAAGGACGAGGATGAGGGCGACAACTCCGAGGGCGACACACCGGTGTCGGCCGGTGCCGAGTCGACCTGATGTAAGTCCTGAGTCTTGAAATACGAACGCCCGGTCGCGTGGTGCGGCCGGGCGTTCTTCATGTTTGGAGATGCTTCGGATCTACCTTACTCGCAGCCCACGTCGAAGGCGTTCTGAAAGCACAGGAAGTCGAAGAGGTCCAGGGTGCCGTCTTCGTCGCAGTCGGCCCGGTCGTCGCCGGCGTCGAACAGGTTCTGGTAAGCCAGGAAATCGAAGATGTTCAACTGGCTGTCGCCGTTGATGTCGGCGTAGCAGGTGAAGATGCGGACCCCGCCCACGCCGAAGGCCTGTGTCTGGTATGGGCCGGCATCGTCGTTGGCGAAGCCCGTGGTGACGATGAAGTACGACACCCCCTCGGTCAGTGTGATGTTCTCCAGGCCCGAGTAGCCAACACCGGTGCCCGGCAGCATGGAGCCGAAATAGTCGTCGTTCAGGTCCAGCAGGTTGTCCAGCGGGTTGGCAGGGTCGAAGGAGGTCTCATAGACCAGGAGGTAGCCGTCCCACTCGAACCCGAAGTTCTCCTGGTCGCTGAGGATGGTGTACAAGCCCGTTTGCGTGACCTCGATCTCGATGGCCTCGAAGGCGACATCGGTCGCAAAGCTGCTCAGGCTGGTGAGGCTGCTCGGGCGGTTGAAGCGGTCACCGTCGGTGGTGTCGCCGAGGTACTCCAACTCCTGGGCGTGGGCGTGGGCGGCCACGCCCAGAGACAGGCACGCGATCATGGCAAGTTTCACTGGCTACTCCTTCGATTGGGTGCGGTGAGGACGGCGCGTAGAAAAACGCCCCGGAGGGCGTTTGCGAGAGATCTCTCGGAATGTCTTAGCGACGGCGGCGGGCGGCGGCCAGGCCACCAAGGCCCAGCAGGGCCAGCGAGGCCGGAGCTGGGATGATGCGGATGTCGCCGGGGCCGCTGATCGAGACCTGGTACGGGCCAGCATCGCCGTTGCCGAAGCCGGTCTGCACGATGAAGTACGTGCTCGACGAGCTCAGGTTGACGGCATCCAGACCCGAGTAGCCCACGCCGGTGCCGGGCAGGCCGGTGCCGAAGTAGTCATCGTTCAGGGCGATGAGGTTATCCAGCGGGTTGGCGGCGTCGAAGCCGTTCTCGTAGACCAGCAGGTAGCCATCCCAGAGGAGGCCGAAGTTGGTCTGGTCGCTGAGGACCGAGTAGTCGCCGTCGGCGCTGACGCCGATCTGGGTGGCTTCCCAGGCGACGTCGGTGGCAAAGCCACTCAGGCTGCTGAGGCTGTCAGGGCGGTTGAAAGTCGGCCCCCCGGTGGTGTCACCGAGGAAGTCGAGGTCGCCGGCGAACGCAGTGCCGGCCAGGGCCAGGATGGCCCCCGCAGTGATCGTCTTACGCATGTCTGTCTCCTCTCACCCGTCTGCGACTGCCCCCTAAGCAGTCGCGGTTGGGTATCTATGTCAGATGTAGTATGACCGAAGCGGCAACCCTGACCATTGCCGAAACCCCTAAAATATAAAAAAAATGCGAATCGATCCTTGCCCACGTTTACATTTGTATTATGTTTGGTACGTATAACAGGTTGATCGTTATAATCGGTACCGCAACGTCGGGCTCCGACAGCAGGTACGATCGCCGCGATGCCCGTCTTCATCCGTTGGTTGCTGGCCCTGGGGCCGGCGAATCCCATCGCCGTCAGGCTCATCCAGAACGGCTCCCGCCGGAGCCGGCACATGTACATCCGCTCGGCCTACCTGGCGTTGCTGGTGCTGGTGATGCTGTGGGCGCTGCTGGTGAAGACCAGTGGCAGTGGGGGGGCTACGTCGTTCCGCGACCTGTCCGAGGCGGGCGCCAGCACCTTCACTGCGGTCGCGTACTTGCAGATCTTCCTGATCTGCGTGCTCAGCCCGGTGTTCATGGCCGGGGCCATCGCCCAGGAGGCAAGCCCGAGAACCTGGGAGGTGCTGCTGACCACGCCGCTGGGGCGGCTTCAGATCGTTCTGGGGAACCTGCTCGGGCGGCTGTTCTTTGTGCTGGCGCTGCTGTTTGCCAGCCTGCCGCTGTTCGCGCTCACGCAGTACTTTGGGGGCGTGCCCGGCTCGAGCATCTTCGCGAGCTATCTGGTGGCGGCTGCCGCGGCGTTGCTGGTGGGCGCCATCGCCATCGCGCTGGCGGTCAGCCGGATCGCCGGCCGTCGTGCGGTGTTCACATTCTATGTCGCCGTGGTGACCTACCTGGGCGTCACCTACGGCATCGACCAGTGGCTGCAGAGCCGCAGCTTGGGGGCGGGCGGCGGTGGTGGGGGAGTGACCTGGCTGACGGGTCTGAATCCCTTCCTGGCGCTCAATGCGTTGTTGAACCCCACGACCTATCCCAGTGCCGATCGCGGCACGCTGGCCGGGCCTGCGGCGTTCATGCTCGAGACACCCGTGCGTGCGTGGATTCTCATCGCCACGGTCCTGAGCCTGGCGCTGGTCGCCGCCTCGACGCTCACCGTGCGCACGGGCGGGCTGGCCCGGCGTCAGGTGGAGCGTCGTAAGCTGCCGTGGTATCGGCGGATGCTGGGCCTGAGCGCCGGCGCGTCGAGCGAGGAGGGGCAGGCCTATCGCCCGCCCCGCAGCGTCTGGCATAACCCCATCGCCTGGCGTGAGGCCGCGGCCCGCAACGCGACGCTCGGCCGCATCCTCGCGCGGTGGTCGTTCATCGTGTTCGGCATTCTGCTGGCGATCGTGCTGATCTTCGCGTACGACACATCGGCCATCACCGCGACGGATTACCGCTTGGCCATACTCGTGATCGTGCTGGTGGAACTGGCCGTGACCACGCTGGTGGCGATCAACATGTCGGCCACGGCCATCAGCCGGGAGCGCGAGGACGGCACGCTCGACCTGCTGCTGACCACGCCCGTGACACCCAGTGAGTACCTGGGGGGGAAGCTGCGCGGGCTTGTCGCGTACCTGCTGCCCATGATCGCCGTCCCCGTGGTGACCATGCTGCTGGCGGGGGTGCACGCCCTGATCGGTGGTTTCGGCCAGCCCGACAACGCGATGGTGCCCGCCGGGCCGGCGGTGCCGGGCAACGCGATGATCCCGGTGGTGCTGCCCGAGGCTGGGATCATCATGGCGCTGAGTGCCGCTCCGTTCATGGCGTTGTGCGTCATGATCGGGCTGCACTGGTCGCTCAAGAGCAAGGGCGCCATCGCGTCGGTGGTCGGCGCGGTCATCGTGGCGGCGATCGCGGCCGCGGTCGTCGGCGGGTGTGGGTTCAACGCCGGCCGGTCGATCCCCGCCGTTGGCCCCGCGTTGCTGGGGCTGTCTCCCGTTGCCAGTGGGCTGGCGATGGTCGAGCCGGTTGAGGCGATGTACGAGACGGTGACCCAGGGCGGGGCCAACCAGTTGTCCATGGCTCGCTTCGCGTTGCTCATTGGCGCCGCCATCAGCGCGGGCCTGCACCTGGCTGCCGTCTGGGCGCTGCACAGCCAGATGGTCCGGCGGTTCGACATGACCGTCCGCAAGCTCGCCGGCGCGAGCTGAGGGCGCACATGCCGTCGCTCGAGGCGAACAAGCGCAAGTGGGCCTCGCACCATTGGAGCCATGCCGGCGACGAGTGGTCCACGCTTGCCGGCGGCAGCGACCGCTGGTGGCACGGCATCCTCATGCCGCGGCTCGTGCCATTCCTCCATGGGCTCCCGCCCAGCCCGCACGTGCTCGAGATCGCCCCTGGCTACGGCCGCTGGACGCAGTACCTGCTGCACCACGCCGGCGTACTGACGGCCCTGGACATCGATCAGGGCTGCCTGGACGCCTGTCGAAAGCGCTTTGGCCGACGCGTGCGCTGCGTGCTGGGCGACGGCGTCACGTTCGGCGGGCCGGCCGAGCGGATCAATGGCCCGATCGACTTCTGCTTCAGTTACGACAGTCTGGTACACGCCGAGCTGGACGTGATGGGCTCGTACGTTCGCGAGCTGTCGCGCGTGCTGCGTCCCGGTGGCTTCGCGTTCTTGCACCACAGCAATCTGGCGGGCTGCAAGGTCTCGGCCGATGAACGCGTCCACTGGCGTGCGCGGAGCGTCGATGCCGGGGCCATCCGCGAGCGTGCGCTCGCGTGCGACCTGGCCGTGCCGTTGCAGGAGCTGTGTACGAAGGGCGGCCCAAAAGACCGGGCACTGATCGATTGCATCACAGTACTGCACAAGCCAATCGGCGGCACGCCCGATCCGCGCACGAATGTGATCGAGACCCCCGAGTTCTGGCGGCAGATCCAACTGCTCTGCGCGTTGGCCAAGCCCTACGACAACGCCGCGTCTCGCTCTTGAGCCGGCGCGTTGTTGGGCGGGGCTTTCAGCAGCCTGCCTGGAAGATATTCAGAAAGAACAGATAGTCAAAGACGTCGAGCACGCCGTCACCCGTCAGGTCTGCGCGAAGGTCGCCCACGTCGAACCAGTTGCCCAGCAGCAGGAAATCGAAAATCGTCGCCTCGCAGTCGCCGTCCAGGTCCGCCGGACAGGGCTCGCACGCCAGGCCCGCCAGCCCCGTGACGGCCTCCACACCGCTGATGATGCCCACGGGCGTTTGCGCGCCCGTGTACGGGTCGAACCGCCAGAGCTGGGCCTCGCTCCCCGCAGCGCTGCCCGCGACAATGAAGTACCCCATCTCGACGCCGCCCACCTCGATGATCTCCAGCCCGCCAACATTTGCCAGTTCGATCCGCGGCAGCAGCGCGGCGATGACCGCCGTTTCGCCCGTAACCGTGTCGATGGCCCGCAGCGAGGGCGGGCCATCTACGCTCCGCAGGTCCAGGCCCACCAGCAGCCCGTCGGCGCGAACGCCCAGGCCCGAGATGTCGGTGGTGGGTGTCATGGTTGGCCCCAGCGTGGCCCGGCCCGTCGAGGGATCGATGGTAAAGAGCCGGCCGGGCGAGCCGGTGCTGGCCGCCCAGATGGTGCCGTCGGCGAACACGGCCATGCCACCCTCGCGGGCGCTCACGCCCAGCCGCCCGCCGCGGGAGGCCTGCCCGGTGCCGCGATCGATGCGGTAGAACTCGTTGTCGGTGGTGGGGGTGAATCCCAGGAGATGGCCGGCGCCGTCGAAGGCCAGGGCGGCCATGGGCGTTCGCCCCGTCGTGCCAGCGCCCACCAGGTCCACGGCCGATAGCACCCGGGCGGTGCCGGCGTCGAGGTGGTAGACCATGGGCGAGCCGAAGGCTCCGTCGGTGACCACAAGCACTGGGTCCGCCTGCACGACGCAAGCCGTGAGGCCGAGACACGCGAAAGCACACGAATGCCCGATCATGGGGCACGCTCCCTTTCCTGGCGCCCCGGGCCGGGGCGGTCCGGGGCGAACGTGGTGGTTCTCTCTGCTCTGATTATCGCTTCCAGAGGGCGGGCCGGCCTGTGGATGAGTCGGCTCGGCAAGCCCCCACAAGCCGGGCAATCGGCCTTGCCGGCACCTAGACTGCCCGCTCTGGTTTGTGAGTCTTCAGCCCCATCGATTCAGCAGAAAGGCAACTCCGTGGCCGACAAGCACTTCGACGTCGTCGTCATCGGTTCGGGTCCCGGCGGGTATGTCGGGGCCATCCGCGCCGCCCAGCTGGGCTACAAGACGGCCTGCATCGAGCGGGCCAAGCTCGGCGGCGTCTGCCTCAACTGGGGGTGCATCCCTTCCAAGGCCCTGCTCTCCAACGCCGAGCTGATGGACAAGCTGGCCGAAAAGGAGGAGTGGGGGCTCAAGATCAACGGCAAGATCGACTTCGACTGGTCGAAGGTCATCAGCCGCAGCCGGGGCGTGGCCGACAAGCTGAACAAGGGCGTGGGCTTCCTGCTTAAGAAGAACAAGGTCGAGCACATCGAGGCCAGCGCCAAGATCGTGGCTCCGGCCAAGGGCAAGACGCCCGCGAAGATCGAGATCTACGACTGCAAGGTGGAAGAGGAGCGCACCGACGCGCCCGCCAAGCCGGCCAGCAAGCCACGCGAGACCATCACCGCCGACAAGGTCATCATCGCCACCGGCTCGGTCGCGCGCGACCTGCCCTTCGCGAAGTTCGGCTCCAGCGAGCACATCTGGGGCGCCCGCGAGGCCATGTTCAACAAGAGCTTCCCCAAGAGCCTCATCGTCGTCGGCTCGGGCGCTATCGGTATGGAGTTCGGCTACTTCTACCACGCCTACGGCACCAAGGTTACCGTCGTCGAGATGCTCGACCGCATCCTGCCGGTCGAGGACGACGAGGTCAGCCAGGCCATGCTGCGCTATTACAAGAAGGCCGGCATGGAGATCAAGACCGGCACCACGTGCGTGGACGTCGATGCCAAGGGCAAGGGCGTGAAGGTCACCGTCGCGCCGTTCAAGGACGGCAAGGCCGACGAGAGCAAGAAAGAGACGATCGAGGCAGACAAGCTGCTGCTGGCCATCGGCGTCAAGGGCCGCTTCGACGGCCTGTTTGACGACAAGCTCGGGCTCGAGACCGTCAAGGACCACATCAAGACCGACTACGACCCAACCGTGCTGGGCGAGCAGCGCATCGACTACAAGACCAACCTCGAGGGCATCTACGCCATCGGCGACGTCATCGGCCCGCCCTGGCTCGCCCACGTCGCCAGCGAGGAGGCCATCCTCTGCGTCGAGCGCTTCGCCCATAAAGAAGGCAAGCTCGACCACGAGCCCTTTCCGATGGACTACTCCATCATCCCCGGCTGCACCTACTGCCACCCCCAGGTCGCCAGCATCGGCTACACCGAGCGGGCCCTGAAGGAGAAGGGCCTGAAGGCCAACGAGGACTACCAGGTCGGCAAGTTCCCCTTCAGCGCCCTTGGCAAGGCCATCGCCACCCGCCACACCGACGGCTTCTGCAAGATCATCCGAGGATTGCCTCGCGGCGAGATCCTGGGCGCCCACATCATGGGCGACCAGGCCACCGAATTGATTGCCGAACTCAGCCTCGCCCGCCGCCTGGAAGCCACGAGCGAGGAACTCATCGCGACCGTCCACGCGCACCCGACCATGCACGAGAGCGTGCACGAGGCGGCCCTGGCCAGCGAGGGCCGCGTGATCAACGCCTGAGGGATTGCCGTACCAACCAGAACGCCGAAAACACCCTTGCATCGCGGGGGTGTTTTGGTTATGCTGGGCGAACCAAGGCAGGACAAGGGAGCATGCATGCACCGAACCACCGCCACCGCCATCGCCACGCTGCTCACCACCACCACGCTTGTTCACGCCCAGGCGCGGTATGAGATTGGGTACCAGTTCAACTGCGAGCCGCCGGTGGTCTTTTCTGACGATCAGCCGTTCGCTGTGGAGACTTGGAGCCCGGTCGGCTGGCACTGGGTGTCGGTCCGCTTTCCTGACAGCGTCGAGGCTGCGGCCGACTGGGGGATGATCTCCGCACGCGTGTTTAAGATGCTTGAGCCGCACCCCGAGTTCGGCGTTCGTGGGTGGACCGAAGTGGTCTATGACGATGTGGTATTCTCGTCGTCGTCAGATGAGCCCATTCGCCTCGGTCTTCAGTTCTTCTACGCGTCGACGTCAATGTCCTATGGCTCAGGATCGCCTGGTTCGGCGTTCCGCTTCGAGCTGAGCATCGAGCTCGACGGAGATACGCGGAATGGGGTTTTCGAAGGTGTGACGTCCAGCCCCGGTGAGCTCGAGAGGCGGTACATGGGATTCTTAGCCGACCGGCAGCCGCGGCATGAGATGGTGACTCTCTCAGATTTCACTGTTCCCGTGAACACACCAGTGCGAATGCGGGTGCGTTCCGAAGGCTCGATTGCCGTGCCGGCTGGCGAAGGATCTATGAATCATCGTTTCGACACGATCTGGCCCGGCCACGGTTTTCCGTTGAACGAAGGCATCTTTTTGTTGCCAGAGGGAGTGGTCGCTTCCTCCCGCGGCGCGAGAATCCGTGACAATCGCCTGATCAGTTGCTGGGCCGACTACGACCACGACGGCGAGCTAACTTTGGCGGATGCGCTTGAGTTTCAGAACCATTTTCATGCTGGCGATCTCGCTGCCGACTTCGACAGTGACGGCGAGGTCACGCTGTTCGACTTCCTTGAGTTCCGGAACCAGTTTGACGCGGGCTGCTCGTAAGAAAGTTTACGAGTCCAGCTTGTCGCCAAGCCAGTTCGGCACCTGATCGATCGCGATGCGATCCTGCGCCAGCGTGTCCCGATCCCGGAAGGTCACCGTCTGGTCTTCCATCGTCTGCCCGTCGATCGTGAAGCACACCGGGCAGCCCGCCTCGTCCATGCGGGCGTAGCGCTTGCCGATGCTCTGCTTGGGGTCGTACTCGATCAGCCCCATGTGCCCGAACCGCCCGCGCAGCTCACGCACCAGCTTCTCGGCCACCTCCGGCATGCCGTCCTTGTTGACCAACGGATAGACGGCGGCCTTGATGGGCGCCATGCTGGGCTTGAACTTCATGACCACCTTGCTGGCACGGCTCTCATCGGGCGTGAACGCCTCGCACAACAGCGCGAGCACGCCGCGCGTCAGCCCCGCCGCCGGCTCGATCACGTCGGGCAGGTACCGCTCGTTGCGCTCCTGGTCGAAGTAGTCCAGCTTCTTGCCCGAGTGCTCCTTGTGCTGGCTCAGGTCGAAGTTGCTGCGGTGCGCCACGCCCTCGAGCTCGCCGAAGCCCGGGTGCGTGAAGGGCCAGCGATACTCGATGTCGTAGGTGCCCGCCCCGTTCTTCGAGTAGTGCGCCAGCTCGTCATCATCATGCTTTCGCACGATCATGTTCTCGTCGCTCAAGCCCACGCTGTTCCACCACCGCTTCCGCTCGGCCACCCAATAGTCGAGCCACTGCTGCGCCTCGTCCTTGTGGCAGAAGAACTCCATCTCCATCTGCTCGAACTCGCGAGACCGGAAGATGAAGTTCCGCGGCGTCACCTCGTTGCGGAACGCCTTGCCGATCTGGGCAATCCCAAACGGCACACGCACGCGCGTGGTGTCCACGATGTTCGCGAAGTTCAGGAAGATGCCCTGGGCGGTTTCGGGGCGCAGATACGCCTTGTCGTCTTCGCTGGCGGTAGCGCCGACATAGGTGAAGAACATCAGGTTGAAGGCTTTTGGTTCGGTAAGCGAACCGGCCTTACCAGTGAAAGGCGAAGGAATCTCTGTTGGATGGTTCTTGATGTGAACAGGGCCCACCATCTCGACCTGGACTTGGCCGCGCTCCCCTTTGAACTCAACCTCAGCGACAAATGCAACCGCATCGTCACGTGGATGTCGCTTGAACGGACCGTCGAGCTTTAGGCCGGCTTTCTTCAGCAGCTTTGGGTTTTGCTCGAAGTACTGTGCTGCTTCTCCAGCAGTTGATGCCACCACCGTCAGGTCAGGACAAAAGAAGCGATCGCCGCCATATGAACCTCGAGTCGTTGGCGTGCCAATCCATGCGCCGGCAAGATGGTCTGCGCGAAATCGCTGTTTCGTCTCCTTGTCATCCACCATCGGGTCGTTAAACCCACCCACATGCCCACTCGCCTCCCACACCCGCGGGTTCTGAATGATGCTCGAATCCACCCCCACGATCGACACCGGCTTGCCGTCGCGCAGCGGCGGCGTCAGCGTCATGTCGCGCCACCAGCGGTCGGCCAGGTTCTTCTTGAGCTGCACGCCAAGGGGGCCATAGTCCCAGAAGCCATTCAGCCCGCCGTAGATCTCGCTGGCCGGAAAAATGAACCCGCGCCGCTTGCACAGGCTCACCAACTCTTCCATCGACTTCGCCCCGTCCGCCACCGCGTCGCTCATGCCTGGCTCCAACAAATCATCCATCCGAGCCGCGAGCGTAAGCTCGCGGACCTCCGCCCGATCCCAGTTGCCCGCCGTTCAGCCGCCGAAGGCCTTGCGCAACAGGTCGCCGAACGATACCCGCTCGGTCTCCTCGCGGACCTTGGCCTCGATGGTGTCGAACTCGATCAGTTCGGGCGCCTCGACCAGCGGCCGCCGCTGGCTCTCGTCGACGCGCACCAGGCCCAGGGCACCTTGCCCGGTCACGCTCACCTGCCACACACCCTCGCCCAATGCCCGGTACACGGCCTTGCCCACCTGCGCACCCGGCTCGTCCCAATCGACATCGATCAGCTCCGGATCGATCACCACGCCGTCCATCGGCGGCGTGCGGTCATCAAAAACACGTCGGATCCATAGCCGACCCCCGATAACCACGTAATCGACGTAGATCTCGCGCTGCGGGTCGTACGGCGTGGGCACCACGGTCTCGACGCCGCGGCGGCTTCGGACGCGCACGCTCATCGCGCCATCATCCACAACCAGTTCCGTGACAGCGGCTTGCGCAACTGCGGAGTTGAACTGGTCGACCAAAGCCGTGTAGTCTCGCGCGACTTCCTCGAGGCGGTCGCGATAGATATCGGCCCTTAAATCGGCTCTGGCTCGCGACATTGCCATATAGCCCCCTATCAGGGCCAATACGATGGTAATCAGGGCAAGCCCACTGGTGAAAATTCGACCGATTGCGTAGTTTCCGCTTGACATTGCACCCATCTTGGGCCATTGTAGAGGCCAGAGAGATTCGTGGAGGACAGCGGTATTTTCTGGACGACCATCCAAAAACCTGATCGCTGATCAAGCCCCCTCCACCACACCACGTGTGTGGTGAATGGGGCGTCGTTGTTTCCTTCCCACGATTGAGGAACGTGTCGCCAGGGCTATTGGCGACACTCATGGAGAGATGGTCCCAGAGGGGACCGACCCGGTGCCCGGCTTGGAGAGCCGACCCCGGGCGCCGACGAGAGATGAAGGGGGATGCACGGTGATAACTCGCCGAGCAACGGATCCCAAACAAGCTTGCTGACCCGAAGCCAATCGGACATTGGCCACGGTTCCTGTTTCGATGCACCGGCACCGTGCCGGGCACACCCATGTTTCCATTTGCATATGGGGTTTTAGAGATGATGAACACTCAGAAGGTTCTCGCCGCCGCCGCGATCCTCGCGGCCGCCGGCACCACGTTCGCCCAGGTTACCCCTGGTTCGTTTACGCCCGAGGCCACCGATGACATGGAGAGCTACCCCGGTGGTCGCGCCCCCATCAGCGCGATCTTCGGCGGCGATGTCGCTGTCAGCGGCCTCGACTTCACCTCCATCGATTTCGGTGACTGGCAAGACTTCCGCACGCCGGGCGGTCCCATCCAGCCCACCAGTGGCAACCGCTTTGCCACCATCTTCGGCTTCGGCTCGGTGAGCTTCGACTTCACCGACATCGGCGGCATCACCGCCTTCGGCTTCTCGGCCAGCGCCGCCGGCGTCGGCGTCGACACCATCACGTTCTTCGACCTGGACGGCAACGAGATCGGCCAGTTCAGCGACGCCGACGGCTACGGCCCCGGCGACGGCACGATGGAAGACAAGGCCTGGACCTCCACGGTTCCCATCGGCTCGGTCACCGTTGACGGTCCCGAGACCGCCTTCGACGACATCGCCTACGCGCAGGGTGACGTCCCCGCGCAGATCGTCCTCCTCTCCGAGGAGAACGAGCAGGACGTTGTCACCGCCGCCGACAACCTCGGCCTGAACTACGACAACGTCGCCGATCAGGCCGCCCTCGAGGCCGGCCTGGGCAGCGGTCAGTACCGTTTCGCCATCATCGACATCGCCAACTTCGGCGCCACCCCCGAGCTCGAGACGGCCATCAGCGACTTCATTGCCGACGGCAACCGCGCTCACCTCTTCTACTGGGACATGGACGCCAGCCCCGTGCTGCAGGACGCCTTCGGCATCGACAGCGCTGTCGATTACACGGTCCCGCGCGAGGTCTTCAACAACGCCAGCCACCCCTCGTGGGGCGGCGCGCCCAGCCCCATCGGCCTGGACGGTACCGACGACTGGCTTGACAACGGCGACAGCCTGACCGGTGACGAGGTCGTCTCGACCTTCGACAGCGCCTCGGGCGATGGCGCCACCGTCGTCAGCAACGACAACCGCACCCTGGCCAACGGCTTCGAGTACGACTCCAAGACCGCCGACGTGATCACCCTGCTCGAGGCGCAGATCGCCTGGGTCCGCACCAGCGCGCCCCCGCCCCCGCCTCCGGGCAGCCAGGTCATCCAGTTCCAGTCGGGTAACGACGGCCACCTGGCCGCCGCCGTCAGCACCGCCGGCATCACCCCGGACCT
>JBITAF010000067.1:0-18308 GCA_044440025.1 Phycisphaerales bacterium JB060
CACGTCACCAAGCACCCCCAGTGGCGCTTCCGCATCGCCCCCCCACCCCACCTGATGCCCTACATCACCCCCCGCGGCTCGGTCTGCATCGCCGGCGTCTCACTCACCATCGCCGAGCTCTCAGTTCCCGACGGCTGGTTCGAGGTAGCCCTCATCCCAGACACCCTCGAACGCACCAACCTGGGCGCCCTTACCCCCGGCGACGGCGTCAACCTCGAGTGCGACGCCATGGTCAAGGCACTTATCCACTGGCAGACCCACTACGCTGGCCAGAACCCACAAGAAACGCCGAAAGCCTGACTATGCGCGTCCTCGGACTCGATCCCGGCCTCCGCCTGACCGGCTACGCCTGCGTCGCCATGCGCGACGGTCGCGACGCCCTGGACGAGGCCGGCGTCCTGAGGCTGAAGCGGGGCGACGGATCCCCCGATGGCCTGGCCACCCGCCTGGTCGAGCTCGAGGCCGACCTGCGTGACCTCATCGAACGCATCCAGCCCGACGCCGCCTGCGTCGAGGCCGTCTTCGCCCACAAGGCATTCCCCGCCACGGCCATCAGCATGGGCCACGCCCGCGGGGTCATCCTCCTCACCGCCAAGCGCGCCGGGTTGCCCATCCTCGAGCTCGCACCCGCCGTCGTCAAACGCTCCATGACCGGCTCGGGCCGGGCAAGCAAAGACCAGATGCGCCTGGCGGTCCAGGCCCGCTACAACCTGCCCGCCCCGCCCTCGCCGGCCGACGTCGCCGACGCCATCGCCATCGCCGCCGGCGGCCTCCTGCGCCACACCCAGGCCGCCCCAACCCCACTACCCTGACCGTCCCATGGCTATCGCCGAGAGCAACCCCAGCACGACCACCCCAGCCGCCCAGGTCCTCATCGTCGAGGACGAGCCCGACCATGCCGACACCATGGCCGAGGCGCTCCGCAAGCCAGGGCACGTGTGCACCATCGTCAGCTCCGTCGCCGAGGCCATGGATGAGCTCAAGGGCGGCGCCTTCGATGTGGTCGTCACCGATCTGCGCATGCCAACCTCCGCCGGCCAGGCCGCCCAGGACGGCCAGACCGTGGCCCCAGACGGTGCCGACGCCGGCCTGCTGGTTCTCCGGGCCGCCCGAGCCCTCCAGCCCGACGCCGAGACGGTCATGGTCACCGCCCACGGGGACGTGTCCACCGCCCGCAACGCCTTCAAGGAGGGCGCATACGACTTCATTGAAAAACCCCTCGACCTGGCCGTCTTCCGCAGCCTCATCAACCGCGCCGCCGAAGCGGTGCTGCTCCGCCAGGAGTCCGGCTCACTCGGCGAGCTCGTCCAGCACGATGGCTTCGAGGGCCTCATCGCCGGCAGCGAGCCTATGCGGAAAATCATCAAGACCGTCCGCACGGTCGCCCCATCCAATATCGCCGTGCTCATCACCGGCGAGAGCGGCACAGGCAAAGAACTCATCGCCAGCGCTGTCCACAACAACAGCCCGCGCTCAAGCAAGAAGTACGTCGCATTCAACTGCGCAGGCCAGAGCGAGAGCCTCCTCGAAGACCAGCTCTTCGGCCACGTCCGCGGCGCCTTCACCGGGGCCGAGAAGGACCGCGAGGGCGTCTTCGAGTACGCCAACAACGGCACCCTCTTCCTCGACGAGATCGGCGACATGCCGCTGAGCATGCAGGCCAAGCTCCTCCGAGTCCTCGAAACCGGCGAGGTCGTCCGCCTGGGCAGCAACGACCCACGCAAGACCGATGTCCGCTTCGTCAGCGCGACCAACAAGGACCTCCGCAAGATGATCGCCGAGGGCGCCTTTCGCGAGGATCTCTACTTCCGCATCAACGGCGCCTCGGTCCACGTCCCACCCCTGCGCGAACGCCGCGAGGACATCCCCCGCATCGCCCAGCACGCCGCCGCCCGCTTCGCCGACCAGATGAAGCAGCCCACACCCGAAATCACCGACGCCGCCCTCATGCGCCTGACCGCCTACAACTGGCCCGGCAACGTCCGCCAACTCCTCAACGTCGTCCAGAACATGGTTGTCAGCGCCATCGGCGAGACCGCCGACGACACGCCGGCACGCTTGGAAGTCCGCCACATACCCACCGAGGTCCGCGCGGGCGAGGACGAGGGCGAGGCCGGAGCCGCCTCGGGCACACTCGCCGGCACGAGCCTCGAACAGATCGAGAAACGCGCCATCCGCGAGACCCTCCGCCTCACCGGCGGCAACCGCGAGCAAGCAGCCAAGCTCCTGGGTATCGGCGAACGCACGCTGTACCGCAAACTCAGGGAGTACGGCCTGCGCTAGGCCTTGGCCGGCTTCACCTGCTGCCGCGGGATGTGCGTCACGTACAAGATCTTCGCCGGCTTCTTGCCCAGGTTGATCGTCGAGTGCTCCAGATCGGCCCGGTACGTCGCCGCGTCGCCCGATGACAGCTCGATGGGCTGGTCGCCCACCAGCAGCCGCACCTTGCCATCCAGCACATACGCCGTCTCCAGGCTGCCCGGCGGGTGGGGCGGGAAGCCCTCGCAATCGCTACCCACCGGATAGGTGTAGTGCAGCACCTCAACACCGTGCTTCACCATCGCGCGGCTGAGAATCCGCCGCTCCATCTTGTTCTCGGGGTCCACAAGCACCCTCTGGTCCTTGGCCCGATCAACGGTGAACACTGGGTTGTCGTCCAGGTCAAGCAGGTCCGAGATCCCACATCCCAGCCCCAGGGCAATCTGCCCCAGCAGGCGGATGGTGGGGTTCTTCCGGTCCGCTTCCACGTCGCACAGCATCCCCTTACTCACGCCGCTGCGCCGGGCCAGTTCTGCCTGGGTCATGCCCATCTGCTCGCGCTTGGCACGGACCGAGCCACCGATGTCCGAGGCGGCCGCCTCGGTGCTCGGAGTCGAATTCTGTCGTGGCATGGAAATATTCTCTATTGCGAACGGTTGACAGACTATAGTGCAATATGTACACTATAGCGAACCGTATACCCCCGTTTCTAGGCAATCCAGTCAAGGAGCGTTCACCATGAAGAACATCATTGCAGCCCCGTGCACGACCGCGTGCAGCCTCAACGTCGCCACCAAGTGGGCCTTGGGCGGCCTGATTCTGGCCGTTGGCGTCCTTGCCATTCTGGCGGCCTCGGCTTGATCGCCGTACCAAGGCAAACCTCCCCCGAACCCCGGCCATTCGCCGGGGTTTTTGTTTTCGTGCAGTTGACATCATCCCCAAGCATGATAGTGTTCGCCCTTACACATTCCCCCGGTGCGGCCAGACGGCCCCAGGGGAGAGAGGGGGCATCGATGATCGAGTTCAACCTGATCTCCACCGCGTGCGGCCAGTCGATGCTCCTCGATGTCGATCCCACAAGTGATCGCGCATCGCCCCAGCCTCGCCAGGCCTGACGCCCTGCCGGCCTCGCCCGGCACCCAGTAGCACAACCCATCGCCACCACGCCGCGCTGTCGCGTGCCGTGCGTGCGCTGCCCGGCCGTCGCGCCTGTTCGCGTCGGCGTTCCACACATCCGTTCCGCGGTTGAGCCAGGCGCATGGTGCGCAAGGCGAGGCCGCGATATCGCCGCTGGCGTGCGCGCCCGCGGCCACGAGGAGGTTCGCCATGTTGTCGCATCGATTCGCCGAGTCATGGTCGCCCGCGCTCTCCGCGATCGCAACGGTGCTCGGCCTGGTTTCCATCGCCCGGGGCGCGTGGAAGATCGTCCGCTTCGTCGGGCTGCTGCGATTGTTCAGGCGATGGTGCATAGCCATCAACGCACGCCTGGGCATCGTCGATCAGCCCGGCGTGCTCAGCGAGCGCGAGCGTCGGGCGATCGAGGGCCGCACCAGCGCGAGCGACCGAGCCGGCCCGCCCATGATTTTTTGATTTACCCTAGAACCCGGACGTTCGTCCGGGTTCTCTCATGCGCTCACCAGTCGAGCGGCCCCCGCCACACCCGCGCCATCTCCTCAACGTCGAGCGAAGCACCATCGACCTGGAGTTCACCAGAGCCGTCCAGCGTCGCGATCGCCTCGCAGGGCACTCCATCAAGCAGCGTCGACAGGCGTTCGACTTCGCCCGCGGCAACTTCGAGCAAGTACCTGCACGGCAACTCCTCGAACGGATCGAGCCCACCAAGCCCATGCACCGAAGCGCCGATTGGCGTCTCGGGCGTGCCGCCGGCGATCAGCATTTCCGCGAGCGCCACAAGCACGCCACCATCGCTCGCATCGTGCGCGCTGCGTACGACACCCTGCTCGATAGCCCGCGCGACGCCTGCGGCTGCCTTTGGGCCGTGCGCGAGCTCTTGCCAGTCGGTCGAGCCATCGACCAAGACGATCGCGTTTCCGGCCTGCTTGGCGTCGCTTGTCACACACTTCTGAATGTCGTGCACGATCCCCAGCCCAGTGATCAGCAGCGTGGGCGGGATGCGGATGGTCGTGCCGTCGTCGGTGCGGAACTGGTTGTTCAGCGAGTCCTTGCCGCTCACAAAGGGTGTGCGGTAGGCCTTGGCGCCGTCGTAGCAGCCGATCGCCGAGCGCACGAGGTGGCCCAGGCTCTCGGCGTCCTTCACGCCGGGCCAGCAGAAGTTATCGAGGATGGCGATGCGCGTCGGATCTGCGCCAACGCACACCAGGTTGCGCACGCACTCGTCGATGGCCGCCAGCGCCATGAGGTACGGGTCGCCGCCGATCGCCGGATCGCCCACGCGCGTCTGCAGGCCGCAGCCGATCGCAATGCCGCGACCGGTGCCGGGCACCGGCTCGATGACCGAGGCGTCGCCCGGCCCACGGCTTGCGCCATCCTCGGCCGGCGGGCCCACCAGCGGCTTAAGCACCGTGTTGCCCTGCACCTCGTGGTCGTACTGGCGGACGATCCAGTGCTTACTGGCGATGTCGGGCCGGGCGAGCATCGCCATGAGTTGCGTGCACACCTCCTTGGACGCAGTGCGCTCTGGAGCGGTCTTCGGCTGCCATTCTGCCGGCAAAGTCTCGCGAGGGATGCCGCCGTGGACAAACTCCATGGGCAGGCGGCCGACCTCGTGGTCACCGTATCGCAGGACGAGTTCCGCGTCGGGCGTGCCGTAGTGGCCCAGGTTGGCCAGTTCGACGCCTTCTTCTTTGCAAATTGCCTGCAACGCCGCGACGTTCTGCTCGGGCACGGCCAGGATCATGCGCTCCTGGGCCTCGCTGATCCAGATCTCGGTGTATGTCAGTCCGGCATACTTGAGCGGGGCGTTGGCGAGTTGGACGTCGGCGCCGAGCTTCTCGCCCATCTCGCCAATGGCACTGCTGAAGCCGCCCGCGCCGCAGTCGGTGATGGCGCTAAAGAGCGGGCGATCGCCCTCGTCGCGCGCGCGGAGGATGGCGTCGAGGACCTTCTTTTCCTCGATCGGGTTGCCAATCTGCACGGCGTGGCTGAACTCGTCGGCGTGGGTATCGCTCAGCTCTGCGCTCGAGAACGTCGCGCCGTGGATGCCGTCGCGGCCGGTCCGCCCGCCGAGCGCGATGATGCGATCGCCCGGCTGGGCCTCGCCGTCGATCTTGTCGCGCGGGATCAGGCCGATGCAGCCGGCGAAGACCAGCGGGTTGCCGATGTATCGCGGGTCGAAGTCAACGGCGCCGTTGAGCGTGGGGATGCCCATGCGGTTGCCGTAGTCGCGCACGCCGGCGACGACCTCTCGCAGGACGCGCTTAGGGTGGATGCAGCCGGCGGGCACATTGGTGGTGTCGGGAGGTGCCACGCAGAACACATCGGTGTTGGCGATGGGTTTGGCGGCCAGGCCGGTGCCGATGATGTCGCGGATGCAGCCGCCGATGCCGGTCGCGGCGCCGCCGTAGGGCTCGAGCGCGCTGGGGTGGTTGTGGGTCTCGACCTTGATGCACACGCCGTAGTCATCGTCAAAGGCCACCACGCCCGAGTTGTCGTGGAAGATCGAGAGCGTCCAGTCAAGACCGTCGGCGATCAGCTCGTGCGTCGCGGCTGCGACGGTGTTCTTGAGGAGGTTGGCGATGGTGACCGAGCCGTCGGCGTTTGTGGTCACGCCTGGGCGGTTGGTCCAGTCGATGGTGTCGCCTTTGGGCCCGGAGTAGTGGTAATCGCTCTTGAGGGTCTTGTGGACGCAGTGCTCGGACCAGGTCTGGGCGAGGGTCTCGAGCTCGATGTCGGTGGGCTCGCGGCCGAGGGTCTGATATTGCTGCTGGATGGCCCGCATCTCGCCCAGGCTGAGGAAGAGGTGGCCCTCGCGGCTCAGGCGCTCGAGCCCGGCGTCGTCGAGGGACGTGATCTCGGCGGTGATGGGCTTGAACTCGTACGGCTCGCCATGGGGTAGGGCGTCGGGGTGGAAGGGGCCCTCGTGGAGGGCCTGCACCACCGGATTGAAGAGCAGGCGGGCGGCCAGGGCCTTGGCGTCGTCGGCGGTGAGGCCCTCCAGGTCGTAGCGGGCGCCGGTGGATGCCTGGACCTCTACGCCGAGGAGTTCTCGGATGGCCTCCTCGACGGATTGGGCGGCGGGGTCCATGACGCCGGGGAGGGGGTGGACCTCGAGGGTGACGCCTGGATGTCCGTTGCCCTTGGCCAGAGTTTCGGTAACGGGGTTGACCAGGAGTGCGCTGGCGATGGCGTCTCGCTGCTGGTCGGTCAGGTCGCCCTCTAAGAGGTAGACCTTGGCGGTACTGGCGGCGGCCAGGGGAGCACCAAGGGCGGCGGCCTCTCGCAGGAGGCGTTGGGCGCGGGGATCTCCCGCTGCTGGGAGCGGCCGGACTTCGAAGCGGTGTGTGGGCATAGGGCCGATGGTATGTCTGGGGGATCGTGCGTTGGACTTGCGTGGGCCCCTTGGCGGGCGGGGCTGGGCCATGGCGGCGGCGCGTGCTTCCAGGCGAGCGTTCGGCTTGGGGGGCGTGGGCTTGCGTCTGGGTTGCTTCATATCAGCAGATTACGGCGTCGGCGTGTGGCGTCCAGCCGGTACGTGCGTAGCGCCGCCACATCGCGCACTCTGGTGGTGATGGGCGTGAGATTCCTGCGTGGGCGGGGATCGGTTAGTATGGGCGATGGCTGATGGATCGCTGCCGATGGTTGAGTTGTACACGGATGGCGCCTGCTCGGGCAACCCGGGGCCGGGGGGCTGGGCGTACATCCTCCGTCACCCTGGATCGGGGTCTGAGAAGGAGGGCCACGGGGGGGAGAAGCCCACGACCAATAACCGTATGGAGCTGATGGCGGTGATTCGGGGGCTGGAGGCCCTGGGCAAGCCCACGCGGGTGGAGCTTTACTCGGACTCGCAGTACGTGCTCAACGGGCTGAAGGAATGGATGGCGGGATGGAAGAAGCGGGGCTGGAAGACGGCCAGCAAGCAGCCGGTGAAGAACCAGGACCTGTGGATGCGTCTGGACGAGTTGATGGGTGAGCACACGCTGAGCTTCCACTGGGTGCGCGGGCACAACGACCACCCGGAGAACGAGCGAGCCGACAAGCTGGCGGTGGCCGCTCGGGATGAGGCGGCCCGCGGGTAGGGCGATAACCGCCCGGCGACTGACATTCTGGGACGTTCCACGAGTCTGATGCCGTTACAACCGGCATTTCTTGCCTCGATGGTGTTGTCGTGGATCACAGTGGAGTGGTGAACGCGTCGATGGTGATCGTTGAGGTCGGCGATGTCCGCTGGCCGCCGGACGCCCGTTGAGGGGGATTTGCGCGTGAAGTTGCACGACGTTCTCAAGGTGGCCCACAAGGCCAACGCTTCGGATATCCACCTCGTATCGGGGCAGCCGCCCGTGATGCGTGTGAACCAGGTGATGACGCCGATGGACTTCCCGGTGATCTCGCCGGAGAGCGGGCGTGCGATCCTGGAGGAGATGGCGCCGCCGGAGGCGGTGGCGACGTTCGATCGCCAGAAGGACTCTGACTTTTCGTACGAGATCGAGGGGCTGAGCCGGTACCGCGTGAACGCGCACTTGCAGCGTGGGCAGGTTGGTCTGTGCCTTCGTGCCATCAAGACCAAGGTGCCGCCGCTGAGCGCCCTGACGCTCCCGGAGGTGATCGCTCGGCTGACATATCTGCCTCGCGGGCTCGTGCTGGTGACGGGCGATACGGGCTCGGGGAAGTCGACGACGCTGGCCGCCATGATCCAGGCGATGAACGAGCGTTACCGCAAGCACATCATCACGCTCGAGGATCCGGTGGAATATACCTTTGAGAGTGACCACTGTTTGATTGAGCAGCGCGAGCTGGGCCAGGACATGCCAACGTTCTCGAGCGGGCTGAAGCACGCGTTGCGTCAGGACCCGGACATCGTTCTGGTGGGCGAGATGCGTGACCTTGAGACGACGGCGCTGGCGATCAGCGCGGCCGAGACTGGCCACCTGGTGCTGAGCACGCTGCACACGGTGAACGCGAGCCAGACGGTGGAGCGCATCATCGATATGTATCCTGCGGGGCAGCAGAACCAGATTCGATCGATGCTCGCCAACACGTTGCAGGCGGTTGTGAGCCAGACGCTGTTCAGCCGGATCGATCAGCCCGGTATGGTGCCGGCAGTGGAGACGCTGCTGTGTACGCCTGCGGTTCGGAACCTGATCCGCGAGAACCGGACGTTCGAGATTCCCAACGTGATCGAGACGAATCGGTCGATCGGGATGAGCAGCCTGGACGCGTCGATCGCTGAGCTGTATTTCAATGGGATGATTTCGAAGGAGGACGCGGTCGCGCAGGCGGCGTTCCCCGACAAGCTGGAGCGTCAGCTCGTTGCCTGAGTGGTGTGAAACCAGATGGGGCATAACGCCCCGAGGGGTGTGATTCGAGATGCCGAACTATCGCTACCAGGTGCGGGGTCAGGGAGGCCAGATCCAGGTCGGTGTGCTGTCGGCCGACAGCGTGCAGACTGCGGCCACGGTGCTGCGTAACCAGGGCCTCCATATCCTTGCGGTGAATCCCGTTGGCGGGGCGGTGCAGCGTCAGGCGCTCATGCAGAAGCTTGCCGACCTGAACTCTGGCAAGCCCAACCAGAAGCACGTGCTGGAGTTCACGACGCAGCTTGCGGTGATGATCCGGGCGGGCATCAACCTTCGCGCGAGCCTTGAGGGCATCGCCGACCAGACCCAGCACCGCGGTTTCCGGAAGGTCATCAATCAGCTTAAGACCGACGTGGAGAGTGGCAAGAGCTTTTCCGAGGCGCTGGCCCGGCACCCGAAGCTGTTCGGCCCGTTGTACGTGAACATGGTCCGCGCGTCGGAAATGGCCGGCTCGTTCAGCCAGATGCTTGATCGCATCGCGGGGTATATCGCCCAGCAGATCGAGACTCGGAAGATGGTGGTTGGCGCATCGATCTACCCGGGGATTATCGGGACGATGGCCGTGGCCGTGACGGTGTTCCTGCTCACCTTCGTACTGCCGAAGTTCAAGGCGGTGTTCGAGGGCAAGGAGGACGCGCTGCCGGCTTCGACGAAGTTTCTGATGGGTCTGAGCGAGTTTTTGCAGTTGCAATGGCCTTACATCGTCGCGGGTGTCTTTGGCCTGGGCGTGGCGGGCTTCCTGGCGATCAAGACCGAGCCCGGCGGATTGCTGGTGGACCGTTTGAAGCTGACGCTGCCGGTGTTCAAGAACATGTTTCGGTCTCTGTACATCAGCCGCAGCCTGCACACCAAGGGCCAGTTGATCAACGCTGGCGTGCCGATGCTGGATACGCTGGCGATTACGGGGGATATCTCCGGTAACCGGCTATACAAGGCGATGTGGCGCAACGTGTACGTCTCGGTGAAGCAGGGTAAAAAGATCGCGCTGCCGTTGAGCAAAACGACGCTACTGCCGCGGGCCGTCGTGCAGATGATCTCGGCTGGCGAGGAATCCGGCAAGCTTGGTGAGGTGCTCGACGAGGTGTCGGTGTATTACGCGAAGCAGTTGAAGGACCAGATCAAGGCCGTCACGAGCCTGATCGAGCCGGTGATGATCATTGTTATGGGCGGTATTGTCGGCTTCATCGCCATGGCCATCATCCTGCCGATCTTCCGGATGAGCCAGATCGTGAACTGATCGGTCGTTTGGAATGGAGAGTGAACCTTGGCGGGGCCTTCGGGCCCTTCCGGCGTATTGGAGGTATCCCGTGGTTTCTGGCCTTCGCCGACAAGCTGGACGTGCCCCTGGCCGTGGTTCTGGTGGCTTCACGCTCATCGAGACGGCGCTTGCCACGGTGATCATTGGTGTGGGTGTGGTTGCGATCGTCGAGGCCCATCAGGCGTTCATGCGCAGCAACCAGTGGTCAACGCACGCGGCGACGGCCACGTTCCTCGGCGGCGAGATGCGCGAGCTGACGCTGCCGCTGGCGCGTCACGACCCGGTGACGGGCCTGCGGGTTGTGGGCGGGGAGGTGCAGGGCTGGGGCCCCGAAGACGGCGAGGTGGTCGTGGAGGACTTCGATGACCTGGACGACTTCGACGGCCTGAGCTTCGCATTCAACGGCACGCCGGGATTCCTTGATGACGACGACCTGCCGGGCCCACTGGACGCCTTTGGCCTGGTGATCCCCGAGATCTTCGCGGATGGCTCGGTGATGCTGGACGCCGACGGGAACCCGGTGCCCATGCAGGGCTGGACGCAGACGGTGCGTGTGGTGAAGGTGCACCCAACGGATCCGACGCGGGAGTTGCCGATCGATTATGTGGAACCGCCGGTTGGCGCCTCCTCTGGTATCGCGATCGATGAGTTTCCGCTGAAGGTCGAGGTGACCGTGCGCTACGAGGGCCCGTTCGTGACGGCGCCCACGGACGTGACACGTGTCACGTGGATCGTCCCTCGATAGACGGACGACGGAAGGACTGATGATGATGCCACCCCGTACACGCGCTCGCACTGGACGCAGACGCCTCGGGCCGCGCCGCCGCGGCGTTGTGTCGGTGCTGTCGATGATGTTCCTGATCCTGTTCGGATCTCTGGCGGCGGCGATGGCGGTGGTGAGCCAGGGCAACCTGCGGACCGCCGCGGCGCACCTGCACGTTAGCCGGGCGATGAGTTCGGCCGAGACTGGCCTGGCGATCGCCGAATCGCGCCTGGACCTGGCGGCCACACGGTTCATCATTGATCGCGGGCAGATCGATCAGACGCTCGGCTCGCAGCTCTGGCTGGGTGCCATCCCCGCGGACGTTGACACCGTGGTGCGGGCGCTGCCCACCGGTGACGTGCCCACGGGTGTGGCCAATGCGCTGGCGATCGTGCACGATGGCGATCAGAATACCATCGATATCGACGGCATCGTTGCGCCCACATTGGGCGCGGCCCCGGTTGACGTGGACCTGACGCTTTACGCCGAGGACAACTGGCTGTTTACACCGGCCGTCGGGCTTGTGCCGCAGGACCCGGACCTTGACCCCCGCGGGCAGGCGTACCAGGTCACGTATGCCCCACTGGCCAACGGCGTGGACATTCGCATCATCGTGACCGGGTATGACTTCGATCATCAGCGTGGCGGCGTTCCGCTGACGCGGACCATCAGCCGCGACTACCGGATGATCAAGCGCGTGGAGCACTCGGTTATCTCGCCCAACAAGATCATGATCGGCAAGAACGTGATGATCGAGGGTGACCTGGGTTCGACATATACGGATCTGGCGTTCAGCCACGGCGATCCGATGCTGCTGCGGTCAGACTTCCGGCATCTTGATAGCGATCTGGACGCGAAGCTGGATGCGCTGAACGCGAACATCTCGCGGTTTGACATTGACAACGACAACCGGCTGCGGGCTGGCCACCCCGAGGAGGGGTTGGGATCGGGCCTGGACATCGACGGCGATGGCGAGCCCGACGAAACGGCGTTGGACGTCAACGGTGATGGCTATATCGATGAGTTCGATCTGTTCCTGGCGTTCTATGACGCCAATGGCGACGGGCGCGTTGCCCTGTCGGACGCGCTGCGGGCGGGCACGCCGGGCGAGTTCGCGACGGCCGAGTTCGTGGATGGAACGGGGCGGGGCGTGGACGATGGCCTCGCCCTGCTGATCGACAGCGCGAAGCCCGACCGCAACCGAAACGGGGTTTCAGGCTTTGTGGACGTGAACGGCGATGGCGTGTGGCAGCCGGGCGATGAGCCGCTGCGGGACGTGGATCCGTATTCGGGTCTGTTTGCCGATCAGGTGCTGGGGTATCGAGACGGGTTCATCGACGCTCGTGATCTTTATCGGAAGGTTGACGGCACGCTGACGTTCCGGGCAACCCGGGGCGACTGGGAGTCGCAGCAGGGACCGGTCGAGGATCGGCTGCGCGGTCCTATCGACCCAGGCGAGGACGCGGCCATGAGCTTTGGCGCCACCGAGGACGATCTCCCCGAGATGACGACCGAACGATTTGCCAAGGCGAAGGACCAGATCGTGGCGGGCACGGCCAATGGCGACCCGTTCTGGACACAGGTGGCACAGAATCTTGGGGTCGGCCCAGGTGATCTGGTGGGCTATGAGGAGCCGGGCACTGATCCGGAGGCGCCCCAGTACTTCCGTCTGGACCCGGACAGTGACGGCGATGGGCGTCCGGACAACTGGGATACGGCGTACTTCGAGAAGTCCCCGTTCAACAGCCCGAACTTCACTGACTGGTACTACCGGCCGGTGTTCGTGAACATGACATTCAAGGACGCGGTGCTGGACCCGGGCCTGAACGCATTGTTCATCAACTGCACGTTCGTGGGGATTACCTATGTGCGGACGGTAGAAACCAACGACCACATGAACTGGGAGCTGTACGGCAAGATGAGCTACGACTCTGACGCCGGCCGTCCACAGCCCGAAGCACCGCGTGTGGAGGTGACCACCGCGGCGGACTATCCCGACGACGTGCTTCCTGCGACGGCGTTGCCGCCCTCGCAGGGGTTCTTTATCCCGATGGATCCCTTCACACAGGCACTGGACAAGGCGGACTTCCGAAAGACGACACGGCCGGTGAACTTCGACGATCTTCTGGACCCGATCTTGCTGGACGGCCGCCGCGTGACCAATACCAAGCTGATGTCGAACAACATCCGCTTCCACGACTGCCTGTTCATCGGTTCGATCGTGAGCGACACGCCCACGCAGTACACGCCCACGCGGAACAAGCTGCAGTACACTGGGGCGACGCGGTTCCTCCGCGAGCATCCCGACCCCGAGAAGCAGAGCGACGAGCGGTACCGGCCTGACAGCGACGATGAGGAGTTGATCGACCTGTCGAGCATGATGCTGCCCGGCTATTCGGTTGACCTTGGCACGTTCAACAGCCCCCCCACGCAGGACGTCCAACTGGGCGGTGTTGTGGTGGCGGGCGTCATGGACATCCGCGGGAACGCGTCGATCGACGGGGCGTTGCTGATGACATTCAAGCCCGTGCCGGGCGAGCCACCTCTGGTGGATCAGTTTGGTGTGCCCGTTGGCAACCCTGCGATGTTCAACACTACGCTGGGCTACTTCGGGCCCGAGGACGGTGACGAGGAGTCGCTCGACCCCACCACGCTGCCCGAGGCGATGGCCGAGGATCCGCTGACGGGCGAGATGCGGCTGCAGAAGATCGTCGGTTACGACACGAACGGCGACGGCCTGGCGGACGTGTCCCACGACTCGCCCGATATTCCCGATGGTGCCGTGCCGGTCCCCTTCTACGGGTATGGTCGTGTGCATCTGCGATTCAATCCCACGATGGCCTTGCCCGATGGCATCATGCTGCCAATGCGGGTCCGCGCCATGCCGGGTTCGTATCAGGAGGGCCGCCCATGAATCGCAAGAACAAGAACGCGCGTCGAGTGCTTGCTGCCTGCGGGCGGGGCTTCAGCCTGATCGAGATGATGGTGGCTCTTGGCATCAGCGCGGCATTGCTGACGGCATCGCTGGCTGCGCTGGATACGAGCTTCAAGAGCTACCAGCAGACCAGCGAGACCGCGTCGACACACGTGGTTACACGCATCGTGACCCACCGGGTGCTGACGATGATCCGCACGGGCCGAGAGTTCGCGCCCTATCCCATCGACGTGCTCGACCAGGCTCAGAACCCGATGTTCACCAACAGCATCGAGTTCGTGTCGGCCGAAGACGAGGTAACGAACTTCCGGGAGATCACCCGGATCTTCGCCGAGGCGGATCCCGAGGCCACCGACGGCTCGCAGCGGCTTATGCTCACCATCGACGAGTTTACCGATGGGGTGCTGACCACCAGCGAGACGCGGCCGCTGCTGCGGGGCGTACTCGATGCGACGTTCACGCTCGAGTACGACATCGGCCCCCAGCTTCGACGGGCGACGATGGACATCACCGTGCAGGCCAGCGACATCGGCGATGCGGGGCTGAACGCGAACTGGGACACGCCCAGTTTGCGGCTGGTGGCCAGCGCGTCGCCTCGGCGGCTGCGGGATCGTTGAGGGGGCGGCAGAAGAACGGCCTGTTTTGCCCGGGTTGACACCCGGGCGTTTTCTTTGGGTTCCGCGGGGCTCCTATCCTGCCGGTATGGCCTACACCGCCCTTGCCCGTCGATATCGCAGCCAGGATTTTGGGACCGTCGTGGGCCAGGAGGCCGTGGCGCGGACGCTGGCTAAGGCTATCGAGCAGGGGCGGGTGGCCCATGCGTACCTGTTCTGTGGGACGCGGGGGGTAGGCAAGACGTCGATGGCCCGGATTTTCGCCAAGGCTCTGGCCGGCGGGACGCCCGAGACCGACAAGGCCATCATGGAAGGGCGCGACAGCGACGTGATCGAGATCGACGCGGCGAGCAACCGCGGCGTGGACAACGCGCGTGAGCTGATCGCCAACGCGGGGTACATGCCGCTGCGGGGGAAGCTGAAGGTCTACATCATCGACGAGGTCCACATGCTGACCAAGGAGGCGTTCAACACCCTCCTGAAGACGATGGAGGAGCCGCCGGACCACGTCAAGTTCATCTTGTGCACGACTGAGGCGAACAAGGTGCCGCCCACCATCCAGAGCCGGTGCCAGCGGTTCGACTTCCGGATGATCCCTGCCTCGCGCATTGGCGAACACCTCCGGGAGGTAAGCGAGCAGGAAGGCGTGAAAGCCGACGACGACCTGCTGGCCGCCGTCGCACGGCTTGGCGCGGGCTCGATGCGCGACGCGCTGAGCTTGCTGGACCGGCTGATGGCCGCTGGCGACAAGCACCTGACGCTCGCGCGGCTCGAGGAACTTCTTGGGCTGCCCGATCGCGAACTCATCGGGCGCATAATCGACGCAATCTCTGTGGGCGACACCAAGGACGTGCTCGAGGCCGGCCAGGACCTGCTGAACCTCGGCATCGGGCCCGAGTTGGCCCTTGAGACTCTGGCCAACCGCCTGCGAGACCTGATGGTGATGGGCGTGTGCGGCTCCGAGACTGATCTGGTAGAGCTGTCGGACTCTGCGAGGCAGACCGAGGCCGAGCGGGCCGGGCGTTTCGATGCCCCGGCGTTGAGCCACATGATCGCGTTGTGCGAGACGGCCCAGCGTGTGTGCCGTGAGAGCCCAGCGCCGCGGGCGATGTTCGACGCGGCGCTGGTGAGGCTGGCGATGGCCGAGCGCTTCGCCGACCTGACGGCACTGGCCGGCGTCGGTCGGGCGGGTCGGCCTGCGGAGGTGGCCCCGGGAAAAGCCTGAGGCCGGCGGCGCGCACGCAACCCGCGACGCCGGCCAGTGCCGATCGGCAACCGCCGCCTGCCCCACCGGCGTCGCCGGTTCGGGCGGAGGTTGAGCTCAAAAGGGTGCCACCTAGCCAGAGCAATGATCCCCAGAGCACCGATCCGATCGCGCCGGCACATCGCGGCGACGCCTCGGGCCGATCAGCCCACGATCACGTGCTGGTTCGTCGCGCGCGAGAGCTGTTCTCGCCCCAGGACGCGCCGGGTCGGGGCGGCGACTAAGCTATCGAGCATCACAGAATCGACCACTGATTGAAGGGTCGGTCTTTCACTCATTCGGAGCCCACGGCATGTCCCAGAAGAAGTCAGGTCTTATCAAGAACATCGTCCTGCTGGTCATCATCTTTGCGTGCGCCGGCGGCGTCTGGTACTTCCTGACCCAGCAGGGCGGTCCGCTGAATGAGGAGGAGGCCCAAGAGTGGTTCCAGAGCGGCGAGATGGCCCAGGAGGGCCTGGATCTGGAGGGCGTAAAGGCCAAGCTGGATCACGACGCGCCCCAAGATATGGGCGAGGGGCGGTACCGTTTCGACATGGCCCACGTGAAGGCCGACAATACCCTGGTGGTCGACGTGGTCGTGCGAGGCGGTCGGGCCATCTCGTACACGATCGTGGAAGAAGCTGAGTAGGCCCAACCTTTGGAGGCCCGGCATGTTCGATCAGATGCGCGCCCTGGGTGCGCTGACAAACCTCATGAAAGACCGACAGAAGCTGGCCGACGCGGCCGCACGCGTGAAGGAGCGGCTTGACGCTGCGCGCGTGCAGGGCTCGGCGGGCGAGGGGGCGATCGTCGTCACGATGAGCGGGGCGATGAAAGTCGTCAGCGTGCACATTGAGCCTGCGATGGCGACCGCGTTCTCCGCCGACCATGCCAGCCAGCTCCTGGCTCAGGATCTCATCGCCCAAGCAACCAACGATGCGATGGCCAAGGCCCAGGCACTGGCACGGGATACCGTGGCCGAGGAGGCCCGTGAGTTGGGACTGCCCGAGGAACTGACCTCTCAGATGGGCGGTCCGTTCTCCTCGGCATTGGGCCTGTGAGCGTCGCGTTCTTCCCCCTGACAACCGACCTGCGACTGGTTGTCGGGGGGACCCGGCCCGGTCGAGACCCCTCGATTGAGAACCTGTGGCGGGCGGCCTGTGGCAAGAATCCCCGTCTGTTTGATGGGCCGGTGCTCGCTGTGCGATCGATCGACATGGCCGCAGGCGTGATCGAGGCCACGCCGGATCGATTCGCCCACGTCGTGTGCCAGGCGTCGGATCGGAGCGTGCCGGTAACAATCCTGAGCGTCACGGGGGTCATCGAGTCGACAATCGACGAGCGGCCGCACGTGCTGCTGGCCCGCCGGGGGCTGCGCACACGAAGCTATCCGGATATGTGGGAGTTCGCACCAGCGGGTGGGCTGCACATTCCCGAGCGGCCGGGGGTGTTCGGACTTCATCACGTTCTCGAGACGCTCTCGACCGAACTGAACGAGGAGGTTGGCGTGCGGTCGCCGCTGCGAGGAGCCAGAGCAATCGGTCTTGTCGTCGACGCGGTCGCACGCAGCGTG
The DNA here is from genome assembly GCA_044440025.1 of Phycisphaerales bacterium JB060. Taxonomy (GTDB): domain Bacteria; phylum Planctomycetota; class Phycisphaerae; order Phycisphaerales; family UBA1924; genus JAHCJI01. The sequence goes on from JBITAF010000067.1 coordinate 17,140, forward strand.
GATGTCGTGGTGCGCACGGCCCTTGAGGGTGCCGCCCCACCGCTTCGCACAAGCGACGAGCACGCGTGGGAATGCTCCGAGGCGCAATGGATCCCGGTCGATGCGTTCGACGATGTAATCGATCACCTGGTTGGTGGCGTCATCGAGCCGACTCGGGCCATCGCCCGCCATCTTGGCTGGACGCGCTGACTCAGCCGCCGCTGGACTGGCCGCTCTTGCCTCCGGGGATGCTCAGCAGGTCCTGGAGCGACTCGCCCGGATTCAGGAGCGGACCAAGGAACTCGCTGCCGCGACGTTTGATGAGCACTTGCGGCGCTGGTCGGATGGAGGGGCTTGAGAGGTCTCCGCTGACGCGCCAGGGCACGGTGGTGATCCTGTTGAAGCCCGGCACCGTTCGACCGAGCGCAGTGCCCAGCCCCGTGTTGAAACGTCCCGCCGCAGCGTCGGTGAGGGCGGCCTTGGGAATCCACACAATCACGTCCATGGTGCTCTCGACGAGGTTCACCGTGCCCTCGGACTCCAGTTCGAGATCGCCGAGCGGGAGCGTAAATGGTTGGTACGTGACCACGCCGTCGACCATGCTGACATGGATGGGCTCGATGCGTCGACCAAGCGAGCCTTCGTCGCGCTGGCCGGTTGCCTTCAGGACGCTTGACAGCATGCTGCTCGTCCGGAAACGTGCCGTCCCCAGCGCGATCGTGACCTCACCCTGGCCGTGTTCCCACTCTCCATTGGTCGGAATGGTCAAACCCTCGGTGCGGATAATGGCCGGGCCGTCCTCGGGCCGCTTCTCAACCTGGAGCAGTTCGGGAATGATCTCGCTGAACCGCTGGGCGATCTCGGGCCGGACCTCTCTGACGGTCAGAATGGTCTGCGGCTGTGGCATGGCGATGGTGTGATTCGCCAGCCGGCCATAGCCCGAGGCGTCGGCACGCTCGCCGCGAACGCTGAATCGCAGGTCGGCCTCGGGTGGCTCTCCGGGGATGAGACGACCGTGCTGGATCTCGGCGTCCAGATCGACCACGGGCCCGAGGCTGTCGGCGAGTAGGCCGTTCGTATTGGACAGGGCATCGGCAAACGCGACCTGCACGCCCACCGAGTTAACCGTGACCCAGACCCCGTCCTACAGAAGATTACCCCTTACCTGACCGTCGGTCCGGATCTGCATC